>JAJYJL010000716.1 GCA_021789565.1 Acidobacteriota bacterium | reverse complement strand
GGGCCAGAAATCCACCATCATGGGGACATTTGCCAGCCGTCCGCATTCGAGCGCCCGGTCCACCGCTGTCCATGGACGATGCGCCGCGTCCCAGGGCTTATCGGTCCAGTAATGCGCCGTCTTCACCCCGACGATCACATCCCGGTGCCTCTCTATCGCCTCCGCACAGAGCTGCGGGTCCATCTGATCAACCGTCTGCTCCAGACCTCCATTCATCCCGTTGGCCACAATATTCAAGAACGCCAGCACGCGGATTTGAGAGGGGTCCATCACCATCTGCTTTTGCCGAAGAAACGTCTCGGCCCCGGCGCTTCCGGTATCCACCACCGTGGTCACGCCGGAAGTCAGCATCAGGTCAGCCGGGACGCCGAAAGGCGGCGTGCAGGATCGTGCGCTCGGGGAGTACCAGTCGTCCGGCACGCCACCGTAACCAACGTGGACGTGAATATCCACCAGTCCCGGAGTGACGAAAAGCCCGCTGACGTTCACCACCTTCCCTGCCCCGGCGGGTGCGATGTCAGGCTCTACAGCCGCCACTTTTCCCTTGGCGACCGCTACGTCTATTTTTCGGTCAATGTGGTTGGCCGGGTCAATCACATGCCCGCCCTTCAGCAGGAGGTCGTACCGCCGCGCTCCGGGCTTGCTGCGTGGGTTCGATCCGGATATCCTGCTCATCAAGCCTCCTGCTGCAGCCCTCCAGGCTGCGAGCTGCGCTTTCCGCCGGGCCAGAGGACATGCCTGCTTGCGCGGGTGAATTGCGCCTCTCTTCCAAGGTCCAATATAATAAGAAACGCAGACAGCCCATGCCAGTCTTTTGTTCTCCCCAGGACCTCCAGCCAGCCGTAAGACCCCGGAAGCCGGTTTCGTTCATTCGTCCTTTCGGACATGGCAGCTCCAATTTTCTTCCGTCAGGTAGTTTTTGCATAGAGGTCATGTAGCCCGCTCTTGTTTTTCAATAACTTACGATTGGCACTTAACTTGCTAGTACTGTTGCCAGGAAAATACACACTCCCCCTTGGTCAAGGGGAGTGCGCCAGGAGTACGTTGCGCCAGTTTAGATTTCCGGCTCCGGCCGATCCAGTTAAATGACAGCTCGCCTCTTTGTAACAGCGACCTGTGCCGAAGCCTTTTGGAGGGAAATTCCGATGAGCAGCTCCTATTCTGTGATTAATGATCTATATGGAGTGGACCCTGCGCGGCAGGAGCCTCGAAGCCAGGGTATTTTAGGACTGGTTATCGTGATGCTCCTGGGCGGCATGGTTCTTTATGAGTCGGTCCATCCGGTCATGCGCCTTCGAAGCGAACCTCCTCCCACGTTCCTGAAAAGCAGAAAAACCCTGAAGGCGACAACCCAGGGCCGGGACCCTATCGGGCAGTCCTACTGGAGCGCTGCGGCTGAATACATGGCGGAGAAATATCCATACGGCGAGACGCTTCCCACCAGGCCCCCGGAAGGTTTCACCCTGGCCATGGGTGCAGACTATGCCACGAGCAACTTATATTGGCAGAGGCTTCGCGGGCTGTGGGACCAGCCGGACATGTGGGTCAGGTCCTACCAGTTGGACACCGGATGGGTGAATACTGCGTTGGAGTCCCTGGGCGGAACGGTCAGAAGCTACCTCTCTAACTAGCCGGAAATCTTAACTGATGCAGATCTCTGGCTGCGTTCAACCCATTGCGCCAACCATTGGGTAAACCCTGACGCCAGCACGCAAGGCGTCTCTCCATTTGAAAATCATATCCATCAAAGGCCGGGCATCACCCGGTCTTTGAACATGGAGATTCCCTCAGTAGCGGGAAGCCCGGCTTTGCGGTGCGCAGCAGGGCAACCCTTCGAAACGGATTCGTGAGTTCGCTACCCCTGCTTCAGGAACCTGGGGAAACCGGGTTGCGGGCCAATGCCAAAACCGGTCATTGCTGTGGGGATTTGGCTGAAGGTCCGCCAGGTGCATCTGCGCCAGGACCCTTTTCCAGCTCGCGGATGTTCTGAGCTTTCTCCAACGCCTCATGTTGTTGGTCTTGCTTGAGCCGTCCGTACGAGGCCATCTCGCGCTCGCTTTCCTGAGTTTTGTGCAGCTTCCTATAGACCAGGGCCAGGAGATAATGCGGGCGAGGAGCGTCCGGTTCCAGATGAGTGGCCAGCAGAAGTTGCGCTTCAGCCTTTTGGAGTTCGTTCAGCTCCTCGTACGACTGGCCAAGCAACATATGGACCGGCATCATGCGAGCCAGGCTCTTTTGCGCTTTCTCCAGGTACGGCACCGACTGCTGATAGAGTCCCTGATGAACGGCGATGGCCCCCAAATAAAAGTTGATTAAAGGGCTATCAGGAGATTCTTTGAGCGCTATCAGAAACTCGGTCCGCGCGGGCACATAGTGGTCCGTGGCCCAATAAGCGATTCCGAGAGCATAATGAAGACCTGTCGCCCCGGGCCGCTTTCTCAGCGCGGCCTGATATTCCTTGATTGCCCAGGTGTAATTCTGCTCATTCGAATAGATCTCCGCCATCAAGGCATGCATCTGGAAAGAATCCGGATCCAGGCTCTTGAGTTTCCTGACCGTGTCGAACGCGGCATTCATGTAAAGTCGCGCCAGTTGGTAGAGGGCGTCAGCGTCTTTGGGATTTTCGGCGACCATTTCATTCAGTTGAGCAGTTGCTTTCCCGGTTTGTCCCTGCGATGCATATGCTAAAGCAAGATAATACCGGCAGCGGGGGTACGGATGTTTCGTTGCCAGTTCACGCCGGAAACTCTCGATGGCGTGCGCAAAGTCGTTGAGCGCGTAGTAAGAAAAACCAAGGTAGAAATTAGCTTCCGGGTAATCCGAATGAGAAGATAAGACGCGCTGGAATATCCCGATGGAACGTTGAAACCTGTTCTCTTTCAGGAAGAGCATACCCAACTGCATCAAGATTTCCGGGTTGTCCGGGGCCAGCCGAAGGGCTTTCATATATTCCTGCTCTGCCGCCGAATAGTTCCGCTGGCTTTCGTAGGCTCTGGCCTGCTTTAAAAGGGTTTCGGCAGCCGCCTGCGGTGTAGCAAAGGTAGATGCCGGCAAAAACAGCAGATATGAACCTAAAAGTAAAATGGATACTCTCTCCAGATGAACGTGGAGCTTCAGCATTGGCGGTTGATATCCCATAAAATGTGCCCACTTCTTCATTGCAGATTTCTGGAATCGATTTCAGGCATGCGTTCAAAGTATCACAACTATTGGAATTTCCATGACCTGAATCTGAAAGGTTGGAGCAAATGGAACTTGTGAAGGGGCTCGAACGCCCGGCCTAAAGTAAGCAAGAGGCTGAAGTTCTGCAATGCGGAAAACTTCCAGAGGCACCTTAGGCCCAATCTGCACCCTAAAGATTTTGACCAGATTGAGCGTTCAGCCCTAACTCTCGAGTGATATGAGCAAGGATTTGGAGCTTCTTCCAGGTTCAGAGTTCGAGGTTTGCGCTTCTTTCTCGGCGCTTAGTTCTGGCGTATCACCCACATGGGAACAAAAGGCCCGCCCGTCCTGGCTATAGGAGCTTTTCCAGAGCTTCGAGATGAGCCGCCGCATCCTCCAACCTTCGTAACGATGGTGTCAATGATCCCGCCAGTCGTCGACCTAATTGTGAATCAACCGGATGGGAATGAATGACCCTCCTCCCGGGCTGTTGACATCGGGTGTCGTCGACCCCGAGCCGCCTGACCCGCACCCTCCAACCTGCGTAATAACGGCATTGATCGTATCGCCGGTGGCATCATGGAGCACGTCTTGAATGAATATGCTCATATACCCCTGAACCGTCACCGTGCTCCCACCAGACGAGAGTGGCATTCCGTTATAGAGCACAACGTTTACCAGTGAATCGCTTGCCCCCGAGGTTACATCAAATGTCTGACCTGCTGTGTACCCGTATGGACTGTTGTAGCCCGTCACAATCGGGAAGGGGGCTCCGGGTGTGGTGGGGAGGGCAGGGCAAGATGCCTGGGCCTGAGCGCCCGGCAGCGCGAACGGCGCGCACATATAATCCTGGCCATTGTTCAGACCATCGGGCAGATTGTTGACCACACCGGAGGCGGGACACTGGCCACTGCAACCACCAGAGCCACAGGAGTGGATCAGGCAGTCAATCCCGGCGTCCGTAGGGCCAACCTTCTTTCCGTTCAGAGTGTTCAGCGTGCCCTGGCAGGCAACAGACCTTGGAGCACACTCCCTGATGTACTGGCTGTAGTCCATGCCGCTCTGTGAGTTAAACGCAATGGTATACCACTGGCTTGGCGCCCCATTGTCAGTGTTGTGGAGCACCCACGGTGCGCCGATGTCGCCACTGGTCTGATCGCATTCTGTCCCCGTCCATGCACAGTTATTCGGATGAACCGCGTCGCCCGTAGTGGGATCAACATAGTAGGACATATAACTACCTGTAGTTGCCCCTCCCGCGCAATCACCGTTGGCCAGACCGCCTCCTTGGCACTGACAGTTTGAATTTTCTTCGGGGTCGCCCTGGGCGACCGGGAAGTTGGGATCGCAGTTTGGGACGATGAAAGGCTTGACGCAACCCACGCCGACGTTGGTGCCGGTTCCCCCAGGGTTAAAAGCCTCTGCCGTGGCTGAGGCTGAAACGTCCATGTAGTTGATGCCGAAAATCTTGGCAAAGAATGTTGGCATGGCGTCCTGGTGGGTTGAATCCCTGTAAACGGTGACGGTTATCTGTGGTTCCCCGCTCCCTCCGCTTGCAAGAACATCGTGACTATAATCAAATGAAGTGCCAATCGTCGAGGACGTGGGGGCAAGCCCCATCACGGGGTTCTGGGCTGCCACGGCAATGGCATTCTGCGTCGCCAGGACCTCCGCTGCGCTGCCTGCAGTGCAGCCGATTGTCGTGCAGCCACTACCCTGAAATGCCTTCGCGCCCGCTAACGCCGCGGCGTCCGCGGCGCGCTGGCATTGCACCCGCGCCAGGTAACCTGCCACCAGGTCAATCGAAAGTGCGCACATTCCCAGCATGAACACCAAGGAAGCGGCGACCATAAGAAGCGTCACTCCCTTATCATTGGAACGCAGGCTGCTCATTCTGTGTCGCATGGTTTCCTCCCGGCAATTCAACCGCTAGCTTGCAAATGTAATGTTCTGCATGACGGCGTCGGACGTAAATATGTACTGCCCTGTAGGGCCGGTCGCCCCCGGCAGGAGAAGGCCGATAATCCTGCCGAACATAAAAGTGTACGGATACGAGAGTGTGACCTTGGTGCTCAGGATCGGGGAGGATGAGTCATAAGGGTTTGGGGCCTGATATGCTTTGTAAATA
>JAJYJL010000715.1 GCA_021789565.1 Acidobacteriota bacterium | reverse complement strand
GGCAAGGATGTTTCGTCCCGAGAGTGGCAAATCAACAATCCGTGCGGAATCCACGAGTCCTGTGACTGCGGCATTTTGTGTATTAACCATCGTCGCCTGCTCGGTTACGACAACTTTCTGAGTTACTTGACCAACAGTCATCATGATGTCCGCACGGGCTTCTTGGCCGACAGTTATCACGACCCCCTTTCGAGTGTAGTCCTTGAACCCCTGCAGGGTCGCAGTAATATCATAACTACCGACAGGCATGTAAGGCATGAGGTATTCGCCTTGGCTATTCGTCACGACCACTCGCGTGTAGCCCGTTTGTTGCTGCGATGCAGTTACCTGTACACCTGGCATGACTGCCTTGCTTTGATCAGTCACTCGACCGAGTAGAGTTGCTTCCGCTGTCTGCCCACGCAAGAAAGCAGGGGAAAGGATCGTACACACAAGGACGAGAACTCCCCACCTGAATCTAGTATGCTTCGCCATCATAAGATGTCTCCTCCAGAGTCCCAGCAAAGGCCGACTTCGGCGGCCTAAGTATTGGCATAGTGTAATACCATAGGCCACGGTAGCTGTCAAGCAACTTTTTTCTTGTCAAGAAACATGTTAGAGTACGAATATTGAAGCGCTCTAGAAAAGAGGATGTTTGCAAATTGCAGTGCCAGGTCGTATTTATTGCGTTAAAATTGCCCACGTACCGAGGTGATTGATGGAAGTTGCCGAACAGATGATCAGCAAGCGGATTCGTGACCTCCGCCAGGTGCGTCGCCTGACCCTTCAACAAGTCGCGGATAGGGCGGGGATCAGCAAGAGTTTTTTGTCTAAAGTCGAACACTGCAATGTGTCGATTAGTGTGGCGACTCTCTCGCGACTGGCCGCCGCACTTTCCGTTGCGCTGGGAGAGTTCTTTCAGGACGACGATTCGGAAGGTGAAGTGATATACGTTCCTCGTGGAGGTGGTCGTTCAGTTACCGGGAGCAATTCGAGATTCCCTTATCAATATGAAGTACTCGTACCCCTGCGTGGCAACCGCCAAATGGGCCCGATCCTTATAACCATCGATGGGCACAAGACTAATTTTGAATTGCGTGAACATCCTGGTGAGCAGTTCATTTACATGCTGGAAGGAGAAATGAATTACGTCTGTGGGAACAAGCAGTTTCGGCTCGTACCGGGTGATTGCCTCTATTTTCCAGGTCAAATGCCACATGGTCCAAAGCTTCGGAAGAATCAAAGAGCACGCTACCTTCTGGTTCTTGCTAGGGAGAATTCCTCGCGGCATTGATCGGAATGAGAGTCCACTTGAAACCCCGGCCGCTCACTTTCAAGTTTCACGTGGTTAAAGTTTGGAGTTGCCTTGCGCAGTAATTTCGCCAACGTTTCATTGATGCCAAGCCCGCCCGGGTTGAAGTCTTGAATCAAGGCTAGAGGCTTCATCACGACTATGAGTGCCTCGAAATAGCGGAGAATGTTGGCTTCAGGGAGACGAAATTGGCGTGGGAAAGCGAAACAGATTGCATACGCTGCCAGTTCTGGAAAAGTTCTGCCGGTTCACATGCGTACTGCATAAAGAATTGCGCGATTGAGCAACTATTTGGATTTGCTTCCCCGTAGATTTAACGGCCGTTTAGATTTCCTACCTTCTCTCCATTTCTATCAGCTTGTAGAACACCGTACAGTAAGGCGGAAGACAGACCGCCCTGGTCTCTGTGCGGACAGTGAGTCCGACAAGTTCTTCCGTGGCTTCGCGGTCGGTTTCTTACCGATTAGTGAATGGCGTTGGGACAATCGGAATGCGGGGAAATATCCACGCGTTACGCCTTGGTCGGCGGCAAATCATCGACGTTAACAGTTGCATATCTAGAAACAAATGTCATAATACTACACTCGCTCGGGCAGTTCCTTAGGACTTATCGCCTTGCATAGGAATTGGTTGGTTGAATGTTAATTGCGCTGGTCTCACGGGGATCGCTGCTATAATCCGGCGGCTGACTACAGGCGTCCTACTTGGATTTTAAGGTATCGTCACAACCGAGCACCGTGCGCGATATCCGATGTGAAGCAGGAAGGATAGCGATCTGAATGAAAATCTCTCAATTGGAAACAATCGCAGTGAGCTTACCGGACAATTCCTGCACAGCCGCTGAGGACGAATTCCTAATCACTCCTCTTCATGTTTTTCCAGATTATCGTGAGATCCTCGGCAAGGGTTTCGTGGGGTTGAGAACGGGGCCCGTAAAGGCAGTCTTAGTGCGAATTCGGACGAACGAAGGGCTAGAAGGCCTAGGGAGCGTGGGCGTGGGAAGTGGCTCAGCTCTGTATATCATCAACGAGCACCTCAAACCACTTGTCCTTGGACAAAACCCCTTTGATCT
Source organism: Acidobacteriota bacterium (assembly GCA_021789565.1). The sequence goes on along the minus strand of JAJYJL010000715.1, from coordinate 2,931 downwards.
GGAAGCCTTGTGGGAAAAAATGTTTAGGAGCTCAATTAACTATGGGCGTAAAGGAGTAGTGCTTGAGGCCATCAGCGCGGTCGACATTGCGTTGTGGGATATTTTAGGCAAGGCTCTCGGACACCCATTGTACGACTTACTCGGTGGCAAGACTCGCGAGAAAATTCGTGTGTATGCGAGCCGGCTTTATGCACACGATAATCTGGAACTTTTGGCGCGAGAGGCCACGGACTACGTAAAGCGTGGATTCACCGCCGTAAAACAGAGGTTTGGCTATGGGCCTCCTGACGGAATTCGAGGCATGAGAAAGAATCTGGAACTTGTCCAAACAGTCCGCAAAGCAATCGGTCCGGATGTCGGGCTCATGGCTGACGCATACATGGGGTGGGACTTGCAGTACGCGGTTAAGATGATCCACATGCTGGAAGATGCAGATGTAAGGCTGGATTGGGTGGAGGAGCCACTTATTCCTGACGACCTCGATGGGTATACGCGGCTTCGCCGTTCAGTCCACACGCCAATAAGCGCAGGTGAGCATGAATTCACCCGTTATGGATTTCGCGATCTGATCAATAGAGAAGCAGTAGATATTCTGCAGCCGGATGTAAACCGAGTCGGGGGCATTACTGAGGCTCGAAAAATCTGGGCGCTCGCTGCTGCTCACAACATGCCGGTGATACCTCACGCAGGTCAATTGCATAACTATCACTTAGTCATGGCCAGTCTCAATTCACCTATCGCGGAGTATTTCCCGGGCCCGGAAGAGGGCGTCGTGCTTGACGACGACACTCTTTTTTGGGAGATATTTGAGGGTGAGCCAAATGCGATGAATGGATATGTAAGTCTTACCGATCGACCAGGTCTCGGATTGAAACTCAGAGACCGACGGAATGCTCCGTGGCGAGTTGTACAAACAACTTACGAAGGCCAAAACCAATGAAAGGTCATGCGTGCGCATGAACTTCGAATGACAAGAATACTTGGCAGGGGCTTTGAGCTCGATCCTCCGGGATCGAGGTGGGGCTTGGAGTAGAGCAGGGCACACGAGAGTGATTTTGACGTTCCCCCTGAAAAATGGTCCAGCAAGAGAGTGAGTTTTCCGGCAAAATCCTGGAGTGAGGAGGAGGGTTTTGCCAATGAAGAAGAGCCGATACACGGAGGAACAGATCGCCTATGCCTTGCGGCAGGCCGAGTTGGGAACCCCGGTGGTGGAAGTAGTGCGGAAGATGGGCGTCAGCGAGCAGACGTTTTACCGGTGGAAGAAGCAGTACGCCGGGATGGGAGTGGGAGAGATTCGGCGCCTGAAGCAATTGGAGGAAGAGAATCGAAAGCTGAAGCAACGGGTGCCTGACCTGAGCCTGGACAAGCCGAAATTGCAGGATGTGCTCTCCAAAAAACTCTAACGCCTGGCTGGCGGCGCGAATGGGTTCGGCATCTCGAGGGCCGCTACGGAGTAAGTGAGCGTCGGAGTTGCAGGGCGCTTCGATTCCAGCGGTCTTCCCACCGCTACCGATCGATAGCCCCGGACCAGGCCGCCCCGCGAATGAGGATCAAGGAGATTGCGGCGGCGCGAGTGCGGTACGGCTATTTTCGTATCTATGTTCTGCTGCGCCGCGAGGGATGGAAGGTCAATCACAAGCGGGTGTATCGGATCTACCAGCAGGAAGGGCTCAGCATGCGGATCAAACGACCGCGACGGCACGTCAGCGCGGCATACCGGGAAGGTCGAGTGCAACCGGGGTGCGCGAATGGCAGCTGGTCGAAGGACTTTGTTTCAGATTCGTTGTTTGATGGACGACGACTGCGCGCGCTGACCGTGGTCGATAACTTCACGCGCGGGAGTTTGGCGATTGCGGTGGACCAAGGGATCAAGGGGGAACAGGTCGTGACGGTTCTGGAACGGATCGTGGCGGAGCGAGGCGCGCCGAAATCGATCCGCGTGGACAACGGCCCCGAATTCGTTTCGAAAGTTCTGGACCGATGGGCTTACGAGCGCGGAGTGACGCTGGATTTTAGCCGACCCGGAAAGCCGACCGACAACGCGTATGTGGAATCGTTCAACGGGCGACTACGGGAGGAATGCTTGAACGTGAATTGGTTTCTGAGCTTGGAAGATGCTCGGGCGAAGATCGAGGCCTGGCGGCAGGACTACAATGAGAGTCGGCCTCACACCGCCTTGGGCCAGGTGCCGCCAGCAGAATTTGCTGCCGGGGACGGGGCTAGCCCCGTCCCCGGCAGGTTCAAGAAGGCCGGAATCCTAACTCCTTGAATGGACCAGAAATGGGGGGGCCTTCAATTTCCCACGAGTGCAACGGCTATGGCGGTAGTGAAAAAAACGTGCCCGGCATCAACTTTGAGTTGTGGGAATCCAACAGTGCTCGCAGAAGTGAAAGTTATGGATGCGAAAAAACCCTGTCACCGAACCTCATGCATAGCGTGGTCAGGCACCATGGAGGGTACCCGCCGGAAACTATCCATGTTGTGAAAGAAAGAAGAAGAGCATTCGGCACCCTACACAACTGTTTGAAATTGGTGTTCAAGGTGGAGGTTCAATGGCCCTACCGGGTGAATAAGTAGGAAGCTGTCACGAAATAATTATCAACTGAGAAAGAGTCTAATGAAGCGAAGAGCATTCCTTAAACATGCCACCACTTTGCCGCTCATTGCTGAAACTCTGCGGGCTCAAGAAAAGACGCCGGGCCGAGGCAGCACAGAAACGCCCCGCGGCAAGTACACGCCGGGCCGGATCCAGAACGAGTACAGCCTGTTCTTGCCTGGCGAGCGGGAAGCTCTGCAACAAACCCCCCGTATTCTCGAAATCGAAGACAGCGCTGTCCGAACTCAACTCGCAACAAGCGAGGGAGTTTTGCACGTGAATGAGTCCATCGGTGGGTGGCGTCTGGTAGCGATACTTCCGTGGCTCAATGGCGT
>JAJYJL010000714.1 GCA_021789565.1 Acidobacteriota bacterium | reverse complement strand
AGGGGGTTACAGCCTGGACTTGGACTCGACGGTGTTTGAGCGCTAGGGGAAACAGGAAGGCGTGAAGAAGGGCTACAACCCTCGGAAACACGGGCGGGCGTCACACCATCCGTTGCTGGCGGTGCTGGGGGAGCCTATTTCATCCTGCACGGCTGGCTGCGGAGCAGGAACACGCGGGCCGACAACGCTGCGGAGAGAGTCCCGGGCAGGTGAGCGCCGACAGCGGCTTCTTTGTTCTGGGCTGCTTGCGCGAACTGGAGAAGCAGAAGGTGGAGGCCTATGTGCCGGATTCGAACCTGGCCGGGTGCTGAACCGGGGCGGGCGCTTGCGGGGCCGGGCGCGGGACCCGGTGCATCGGCGGATGCGGCGAAAGTTGCGCAGCCCGGCGGGACGGGCGATCTACGGATGGCGCAAAGCGCTGATTGAACCGGTCTTCGGGGTGCTGAAAGAACAACGGGGGATGCGGCAATTCCGGTGTCGGGGCTTGGAGAAGGTCCAGGCCGAATGGTCGCTGGCCACCACAGCTTACAATCTGACTCGGATGTGGCGCGCCGCATCCCAGAGCGCGGGCCAGGCTCGCGGAAGAACCGGCACAGGGTCGCAAATGAGCAACGCAGGGTGAATCCGTGATCATAAATCAATTTCGCGCACCACACAGATGGTGATGCATCAGCGAAAAATCAAGTTCGCACATTAAGTGAACGGTATTAGCGTTAGGCCAGCAGATTTCGGCGATGTTGGACTACACTTCGGCCGCCAGGCCAGCCAAGGCGTGAGGAGGTTGATAGCATGGAGTCCGCCCTGCCGGGCGGGGTACCCGTTCGCAAACAATCGTTTCCTTTCTGGCCCGTTTACCACGACAGGGAATAACAATTTCTCAAAGCGTGATGGAAAGCGGTTCCTGGAGTGGATACAACAGGCAGGTCAAAGGATTTGAAGCCGTCTTTGCAGATTTGCATGAAGCCAGCAATGCCATTTCCTGCTCCAACAGGACACTCGAGGTCGAGGCGGAGCCTGGGCATTCGTTGCGGAGATGAGGCGATCGTTCCGGACATCATGTTTGTAGCGATTGTGTCGCCCGTCCTGCTTTGTCACGGTGCTTCGGTATCTGTGGTTATTGATCCCGCCAGGCTGAATATGTGTCCTCAATGTTTCGAGGCTGCTCTGACTAGGCGGACCGGGGCAATCATCGCAGCGCATTTTGGCAGGCAACCTGCAGACATTGACGCTCTGCGTGACATTGTCGATCGGGATTATTTGGGGCTCATCGAGGATGCCGCGCATTCTTACGGTGCTTCCTGGAAAGGTACCCCCTGGGCAATTTCAGGAGATGTGATAACCTTGAGCTTTCAGATGTTCAAACTGATTACCCTTAGTGAAGGAGGGTTCATACTTCAAACTTGGAAGAGTTCGCGGATAAAGCCTACGCGTGTTGCAATCAGAAAACCCGCAAAGGATCGGGGTAGTAAGAGCATTCCTTGCTGGGCAGCAATTATTGTTTGACAGGTTTCCAGTCGGCGGTTTTGGTTGCCCAATTTGCCAATCTGCCTGAATAAATGCAGATTAAAGGTCGCGTATTTGCGTGGCCTTCTGCAGTCCATCAAGGGGCTTCGCGTCGGGAAGGAGGACCCAGGAGGGACCGGCAATCCCAATGACCTCCCCACCCTGCGCTACAAACTAGAGGAATTCGGCGGGCTTGGTCGTGACCTCTTCCGGCCGGTCCTCGCCGCCGAGGCCATTCCCGCAGTGCAGATTTATATGTTACAACCCTCTTGTTCCGCGCGGCATCTCTAGCCCCACAAGTCTGTTCGGAATGGGGACTGCGCAGGATTACGAATTCCTGAATCAGCCTGAGGGTGAAGCCTTATGCCGCGACCTTCATGGCGCGGCACATCGACAGGTAGGGTTGAGAGACCTACAAGGTGTTCGCGTTTTGCGAAATGATGAGATATGCCGGACTTGATGTCGGGAGGACAATGTGCCCAGCTCGATTACCGATCCTTTCCTGGAAGGCATTTCACACTGGAATCTGCTTGACGTTAATGCACGCATCGGACCCTCCGGCATTCACGGGGAGCTGGCGTTGGAGTCGGACGACTTGATTGAGGAAATGAATCGCTTCTCGATACGAGAAGCAATCGTGTCGCATTGGACGGCAGAAGAGTACGATGCCAGAAACGGGAACCAGGCGCTGCAGCGCGATCTCAGGCCACGCCTGATACCGGCTTGGGCGGCACTGCCGGACCCACGGTCGGTTGAAGAACTGGCCGCGCGCCGGCCGCGCGTCGTGCGCCTGACACCCGGTATCAACCAGCATAATTATTCAATGGAGCGCTGGTGCGTGGGACCGCTCTGTGAATATCTGGAAGAGCATTCCGTGGTCACGCTCATTGCGCGAGGCGACATCGACTGGGGACAACTGGTTTCGCTGATGGAGGCTTTCCCTCGATTGGTTTTGGTGCTGCTTGACGTGGGCTATCGGGCGGACCACTATTTATTCCCTCTTATGAAGCGGTTTCCACATTTGTATTTTGACAGCGCAACATATCTTGCCCATCGGCAACTGGAAGCTTTTGTCGAGCAACACGGGCCGGAACGGATCCTGTTTGGCACGCGTCTGCCGCTCTGCACGCCGGCGGCGGCACTTGGAGTGCTGGCCAGCGCTCGCATCCCCGAGGAGTCGCGGAAGGCCATTGCTGGGGGCAACCTTCGGCGGCTGCTCGCAAACTGTCGCAATCAGCCAGGAGAAACGCAAGAGTGAAATCGATTGCAGTATGGGACTGCCACGGACATCTCGGGACACACGTCGATTTCCCCGCTTATAAGTGCGACCCGGAATCGATGTTGGCGGTCATGGACCACCTCAATATCGAGCGGCTGGCGGTGACCTCGACGCTTGCCTGCTACAATGACTGCCCGCGCGGAAATGCGGAAGTCGATAAGTTGCTGAAGCGCTATCCGGACCGTTTCCTGGGTTACATTACTGTAAATCCCAACCCCCTCGGACAGGCGATCGAGGAACTCAAGCGCTGGGCCCATTTTCATCAGCCGCCGCTCATCAAACTGCATCCGGCGTTGCATCATTATCCGGTCATCGGGGCAAACTATCGGCCCATCTGGGAATACGCAAACGCTACCCATGCCGTCGTCCTGGTGCATACGTGGGATTCGGACCCCATGTGCGGGCCGCTGCTTTTCCCCGCCCTGGCCAGGGAATATCCCCGGGCACGAATTCTCTTGGGACATTCGGGAGTTACTTGGAACGGGTACAATCAGGCTATAGAGGCCGCCTTGCAGGCTCCAAACCTTTACCTGGATCTTTCAGGCTCTCAGCGTCATCGGCTCCTTTTGGAACATTGCTTGGAGCGAGTGGGGCCAGAGCGAATTTTGTTCGGTTCAGACTTGCCGTACCTTGAAGCTTCCATGACTTTGGCGCACGTCTTAACGTCTCGAATTGCCGACACGGCAAAAGAGCTTATTCTGCGTAAGAACTTTTCGCGGATCATTGCTGAGGACAAATGAGGCTCCTGAAGTTCGCTGTTTCTGGCGGGGATCGGCGCGAAACAGATTTCCCAGGCTCTTTCTGAACGAAGAGGGCAAGCTTCAGATTCAAGATTTCAGCCTTGGGTGTCGCAGGTTCGCGTTGAGGAGAAAGGAGGCAAGATGGAACGAGTGCGCATTGGTGTTATCGGTCTGGGCACGATGGGCCGACATTATGTGAAGATTTATTCAGATCACCCGCTTGCTGAGGTTGCTGCCGTGAGTGCGCTTCAGGAAAAACAAGTCGGCGAAATCCGCGCAGCCTTCAATGTGGATGGTTATACAGATTACCGGCGGATGCTTGACCGGAACGATCTGGACGCTGTGGTAGTTGCCACGCCGGATGATTGCCACTTTGAACCCGCCCGTGATGCCCTGGAGTCTGGCCGGCACGTGCTGGTTGAGAAGCCTTTCACCACACGCACAAGCGAGGCGGACGCTCTGATACGGATCTCCCAGCGAGTGGGGAAGAAAATCCAGGTGGCATTCAACCATCGCTGGCTTCCCTCCTACCATCAGGCCAAGGTCTCGATTGCCGGGAGTGAGATCGGGACACCTCTCATGGGATACGCGCGGAAGAATGATACGATCTTCGTTTCAACCGAGCACCTGAAGTGGGCGGGCAAGACCACCTCCGCCTGGTTTCTTTCATCGCACGACATCGACCTGATCCACTGGTGGTTCGCAAGTGAGCCGGTGGAGGCCCGCGCCTGGGGCCGCAAAGAGGTCCTGGTTGCGCGCGGAATTCCCACCTACGACGTCATTCAAGGCCAGGTGAAATTTGCCTCCGGGGCTTTTGCCACCTTCGAATCAGGGTGGATATATCCCAACACGTTTCCTTCAATCGTCGACTCATTCATTGAAGTTATAGGCACGGCAGGCCATCTCCACCTTGACAGGAAGTGTGAATCAATCGAGATCAGCACGGAACAGAAATTCTCTTATCCCAAGGTTTTCCTTAACAACGAGATTTTCGGTCGCATGCGGGGCGCCTTTCCTGCCTGCCTCGAAGACTTCCTGTATGCAATTCTGAACGACACTGTTACTCGTGTCACCGGAACCGATGGCCGGCAGGTAACTGCTGTCCTGGAGGCCATCCACCAATCGCTCGAAACCGGGAACACCGAACTCGTTGCGAAACTGCCAGGCGATCTGCAAACGGATCCTCCGCAAGGCTGATTTGGCTTCCGCTTTTGGCAAATCGCGCATGAGGGTGCTCCACGCTCTTCTGGTTTTCCTTTCACTCGCACACTGCGAAGTGTCTCGACGCGCTAAGCGGATACGTCACGTACATCCGTCTTAGCAGGGTTTCTCAGCCGTCGAAAGACGCCTCATTCCCCTGCCGCCAGGTAATTTCCGGGGCTGGCACAGCTCATTGCGTGGCTGACAATAGAGTCTTCTGCCCAAGGGAGACAGTTTCAATGAAGATGGGATGTGATAGATTGCTATTCTGCCCCGAGCCCGTATCTTAGAGTAGTTCCATTTACTATATAGCGTACCGCGCGCTAAAAAAGAAACCTTTGTAGTCGGCGGTGGAAATCGAGTTAAAAGCCGTCTTGGCCGCCAGGAGCAGTTGCTCGTCGGTGCGCGGAGCGTGGCTGCGCAGGATTTGTTTGATCTTGCTCCACATCGGTTCGATGGGGTTGAAGTCTGGCGAACACGGCGGCAGGTACATCAGCCGGGCGCCAGCCCCTGCGTCACCCAGGCCAAAAACATCTCGCCGTCCATCGGCCCTTCAAAAAGCCAAGGAGCGCA
>JAJYJL010000713.1 GCA_021789565.1 Acidobacteriota bacterium | reverse complement strand
CAGAGTGGTTCCCGGCCGAAGAACGCGGCCTTGCCGTTGCCATCTTTGACAGCGGGTCTAGCGTTGGTGCTGTCATCGCGCCGCCTTTCGTCGCTTTCATCGCCTATGAGTTTGGATGGCGCTACTCCTTTGTGGCTGCCGGTCTTTTGGGGTTTCTCTGGCTTATTCCCTGGCTCTATTTTTACCATCCCTTTGACTCTCATCCCCGCCTGGGCGAGGAGGAGCGAAAACTCATTCTGGCGCGCCGGGGTACGCCGGTGGCGTCGGCCCTGAAAGGTGCGAAACGCTGGCTGGTCCTGTTGAAGGAAAGGAATGTCTGGGGTATCGTTCTGGGGCGCTCGCTGACCGATCCGATCTGGTGGTTTTACGTTTTCTGGCTCCCGGCCTATCTGAGTGAAGTGCGCGGATTCAGCCTGAAGGATATCGGTGCGTTCGCCTGGATTCCTTTTCTCGCCGCCGACCTTGGCAACTTCACCGGCGGATTCCTGACAGGTTTCTTCATCAAACGCGGAATGCCGGTGGTCCGCTCGCGCAAACTGGTCTGCATTCTCAGTTCGATTCCCATGATTGCGGGCATTCCCGCCGCCATGACTCACAGTACGACGGTTGCGCTGGCACTGATCAGTTTCGCCACGTGGGGTTATGCAAGCTGGTCCACCATGGGGCTGACGTTTCCGTCTGACCTGTTCCCGCAGGACGTGGTTGCTTCTGTCACCGGGCTCAGCGGCTTGGGTGCGGGTCTGGTCAGCACGGTGTTTACGCTTTTTATCGGATTTATCGTTGATAAATTTTCGTACTTTCCCGCTTTTGTGGTGGCCGGTACCGTTCCTCTCCTGGCCACAGTCGTTATCCTGGTTTTCATCCGGGCTCCCAGGAGCAGCACCGAGACATCACCAGCCAATTGAGCTGTGGCATGGACGTGACAGGTTGTCCGGAAACCTCTTGCCGTGGTGTCAATCGGAACACAGCCGCGAGGAAGGCTGTGCTTGCTCTCGACTGACCACGGCGGCTGGTGGCGATGATTGATCGAACAGACGTAATAGTGGTGGGTGCGGGGCCGGGTGGTTCCACCGCGGCCAAACTGCTGGCAGACCGCGGTTATTCGGTGCTGTTGATCGACCGCGCCAATTTCCCCCGTCATAAGACCTGCGCAAGCTGGATCAACCGCCTGGCTTTTGAGCGATTCACCTATCTCAAGAATTCGCTTCCGGACCTGGTTGAGAATCCATTCTACGGCGTGGCGTTTTATGACCGGACGATCGAGAGAGAAGCCCGGTACCTTGAAAGCCGGCCGTCCGGCTATCTGTCGTTGCGGTCGAAATTTGACGATGGCTTGCGTCGCATTGCGGTGGAGGCGGGCGCGCGATTTATGGGCGGCTGCGCGGTTGCCGGCCTGATGGAAGAGCGGGACGGCGTGCGCGTCCGGCTTGAGGATGGCCGGGAGTTGACGGCGCGCGTTTTGATTGGCGCTGATGGCGCCTCCAGCAGGGTGGCCGTCAGGGCAGGCCTGCGCAAGGGATGGTCGCCCGGCGATTACGTGCTGTGTGCCAACACCGATGTTCCTTTTCCGCCCGGGCGCATCCGCGCGTTTTATGGCGAGAGGTTTCCGTTCCGTGTATTTCTGGAATACAAAGGTATCCAGGGCTACGGCTGGGTTTTCCCCAAGAGAGAGCACGTTTGCATGGGCATTGGAGCGCTCTTAAGAGACGGCCGCTCGATTCGTCCGCTGTTTCGCGAGTTTGTCCAGGCCCTGCGCGACCGAAAGCATATCCCTAACGATCTTCCGGAGCATAGCGTCTATTTTGATCTGGATCCGGTTGGAGGAGTTTACCGCATTCCGAGCCTGGTTTGCGGCCGCGTCATGCTGATTGGCGATGCGGCAGGTTTTGTTTCCGGCTTGACGGGCGAAGGAATTTATCCTGCCATGGTGAGCGCGGAGGTGGCTGTTGACCTGATCCACCAGGCGCTGAAAGGTTCCTCGCCAGCCTCGGTACTTGAAGGGTACAATAGTAAATGGCGCGCGGAGCTGGGCGACTATGTCAAGCGGCTGCCCGGCGGCGAAAAAGAAGGAGAGACGCGCGGCCGAATAGAAATGATTTTCAGGTTCCCGCTGGTTCCGCGAATTGCGGGACGGGCGTTCCTGTATGGGGAAAAGCCATCGGTTGCTACGCTCCTGCGCTCGTTCTAATCGTCTCTTGCCGCTCCGGTCGTGGTTCGAAGATTTGTGATACTTCCTGTTGATTTGGTTTTCCCATGCCTTTAACATAGATGCCACATTTGGGGAGAGGCGTGCTCCCGCCGGGGGCCGATCTTTGAGGAGTTACTGAACGATTGAAAAACGTCAACGTCGGGTTCCATCACTCTCCGGGTCCGTGCAGTAAGCGAATGCGGGCGGCCAGGATTCATCTTCAGGAGAAGCTCTGCGCGTCTCTTTCCACTGTCGTGGCCCAACGGGCGCCCATGCTGTTGTTCCTGACTGTCGCCCTGTTTGCAGGAATCTCGGAGCCTTTGCTGGCCCAGGCGCCAGGTATCTACCGCGTGAATACCCAGGAAAGCAAGATCGAAATCCACCTTTTCAAAGGCGGCTTTCTGGGCGCGCTTGGAGACAACCACCTGATCTCCCTGACCCGCTTTAAAGGAGAGGCGAACCTGGCAAAAACGGGTAGTTGGACGGCTGATTTGTCAGCCGACGCTGCGTCGCTGAAGGTCACCGACCCGTGGGGAAATCCCTCCGAGCGCAAAGAGGTGCAGGACACTATGCTGGGACCGGACCAGATTGATGTGAGCCACTTCCCATCCATCGAGCTTCATTCGCTTTTGTTCGATCCCGTCGACCACGACAAAGTCTGGCACCTCGTTGCCAATGTCAAGCTCCACGGCGTGACCCGCAAGGTGCAATTTTCATTAGACTGTCACGAAACTGGTGACAAATTGCAAATTCAGGGAAAAAAGAAGTTCAAACTGACCGATTTCAACATCCAACCTTATAGCACTGCATTCGGGACAGTGAAGGTAAAGAATGATTTTCTGGTTACCTACAACGTCGTCCTCGACCGCATCCATTGAACGCGCAATTTTCCTGGGTGGACCAGCCCGTCGCACTGGGCGTTTCGATACTTCTTCCGCAAAACGCGATCCATCTCTTATAACAATTCGAAGACCCGGCGAAATTGAAACCTCCCACGCATCTTGGAGGGCGTCTTGAGCCGCCGCGTGGTGGTCACAGGCATCGGCGCGGTCAGCCCTAACGGCCTCGGCCGCGAGGCCTTCTGGGAGGCCAGTTGGCAGGGCAGGAGCGGCGTCCGCCGAATCCAGCGTTTTGATCCCTCTTCGCTCCCAGTCCGGATTGCAGGCGAGATTGCAGGTTTTGAACCCGCTCGGTACATCAGCGAGAAAGACATGGCCAACGTCAGCCGCGTCGTGCCGCTTGCCATTGCCGCCGCCGGTGAAGCCGTCGCAGACGCGGGACTCAAACCTCAGCAAATGACGCTGGAGGATCAACGCCAGGTCGCGGTCCTTCTCGGTTCGGGTGGCGGCGGCCTGGAGTTTGTCGAGCACCAGTATGAGCTCTACTACACCGGGCATGTGCGGCGGTGCAGCGTCTACACCGTTCCCTCGGCGACCATCGGCACGCTGGCCAGTGAAATCTCGATGCATTTCGGCTTTCGGGGTTTCAGCCATCTCATCTCCACCGGCTGTACTTCCTCCACCGACGCCATCGGTTACGCCGCGCAGAACATCCGGTGTGGCGCTGCAGAGGTGGTGGTTTGTGGTGGCGCCGACGCTCCGCTGGCGCCGCTGATCATGAAAGGATTCACCCTGATGCGCATCCTCACCTCTTCCTGGAACGACCAGCCGGAGCGCGGTTCACGCCCGTTTTCGGCGGACCGCGACGGTTTTGTGCTGGGTGAGGGTTCCTGGATGTTTGTCCTGGAAAGTTACGAGCACGCTCGGGCTCGAGGCGCGCATGTTTACGCCGAGATCGCGGGTTACGGCTCCACTTGTGAAGCTTTTCACCGGGTGCGCCTGGAAGAGAACGGTGAAGAGCCGGCGCGCGCCATGCGCCTGGCGATGGAGCAGGCGCGGATCGGTCCGGACCAGGTGGATTACGTGAATCTTCACGGCACCTCCACCGTCCTCAACGATCGCATTGAGACCCGGGCGCTCAAGCTGGCCCTGGGCAAACGGGCCTACCGCGTGCCCGCTTCCGCCCTGAAGTCCATGATCGGGCATCCCCAGGGGGCTTCCGGAGCGGCCGGGCTGGCGGCCACACTGCTGGCCATGCGCGACGGGCGCGTCGCGCCCACGCTTAATGTCGATGTGCCCGATCCGGAATGCGACCTGGATTACGTTCCGCACGAGTCGCGCCCGATTCAAATTGAACACGCCATCTGCAACTGCATCGCCTTCGGATCGAAAAATTCTGCGCTGGTTGTTTCGCGAGCCGCGTAGAAAGGTTGTCATCCATGCGGCGCGTCCCTTCACAGGAGTGGCTTGATGAAGATCTCGGCACGCCCCAGGAGATCCAGCAGAGTTTTGACGACTTGTGGCGAATCAACCGCTGGCTGGGAGGCGTTTCGGGCTGCCTTCATCTTTTGGAAAACTATTTCGATCGCCGGGGTTCCCGGCCTGCGCGAATCCTTGATGTGGGATCGGGCGACGCGCGCCTGGCGAGTTATCTGCAGGGAGAACTGGCTCGCCGAAATCGCAGGGCGGAGTTTGTGGCGCTTGACCGGCGCCTCAGCCACTTGCGAAACCACAACTCTTCCGCAGGAAAATTGTCGCGGGTTGTCGCCGATGTCATGCATCTTCCATTTCCGGAGAAAAGCTTTGAGGTTGTCATCTGCAATCTCTTCCTGCACCACTTCTCCGGGGATGAAGCTGTAGAATTGCTGCGCCGGTTTGCCGCGATGGCCTCCGAGGCGGTGTTGATCAACGACCTCGATCGGCACCCGTTGCCTTACGCCTTTATCCGCGTAGCCTGGCCGTTTGCGCGCAGCCGCATCACCCGCCATGACGGAGCGGCCAGCGTGCGCCAGGCTTATACGAAGGGTGAACTGGCAACTCTGGCCCGCCGCGCCGGCTTTACCCACTTTGAAGTCGAGCGGCTGCCGGCATTTCGCCTTGGACTCTCGATATGGAAAACCTGAGTCTCGATTCCGGAATTGCGGATGTGGCCATTATCGGCGGCGGTCCGGCGGGAACTGCCGCGGCGCTGGAAGCCCGCCGCCAGGGCCTGAGCGTTGCCCTCTGGGAGCGGGACCGCTTCCCGCGCGACAAAGTCTGTGGCGAATT
>JAJYJL010000712.1 GCA_021789565.1 Acidobacteriota bacterium | reverse complement strand
TCCGGAGGGCAAAGGCGCGCGGGTCGAGTATGTGGACCAAACGACGGGGTTTGAACCACCGGCGACCACGACGCTCGAGAATGACCAGCTAACCTTGAAGGGACTGGCCGTCGCTGTCGTGACACTGCAACCTAAGCATCGAAGTGCTCCGTTGTCTCTTAACTAAACGGAGACCGCCTATCGTGAGGCTGAAGCAGAAAAGTCCCAGACCCGGGGGATCAGCCTGGGGATTGGCAGACCAATGGTCGAACCGTTAGCGCGGGAAATTGCAACTGTATTGGTTGTGGTCTGGAGCCAGGATGAGGGAGGACGTACGGCAAAATCAAACTTGGATGCCGGCGGAAGGGCTGTCTCTTACCCGACTGAGGTATCAATAAGCCGGCAAGCCGAGGCGACGGTTATCCTCTTTGAAAGGTAAAAGTATATAGCGCATCTGGGGCAAGCTGCATGGCTGAAGTTTCAACACACCCCGCGTCTGGAAAAGAGAACGTGGGAGGTCGCTTAAAAGGTCAGCAGCAGGTCTTGTTGTTTCTTTTTCTCTTCAGTGTGGTCACCTATCTCGATCGCGTGAACATCTCCATTGCCAGCACTTCAATCGAGCACGAATACGGGCTCAGCCGCCTAGAGTTGGGAACAATCTTCAGTGCGTTCGTTGTTGGCTATATGTTATTTCAGGTTCCTGGAGGCTGGCTTGGGGATAGGTTCGGACACAAGAAGCTACTTAACGTGGCCCTCATCTGGTGGTCAGTTTTCACTGGCATGACTGCATTGGCGGGAGAACCGTTTTTAGTTTCTTTTGTCGGCGTACTGGCGGCTTTCTGGATTCTGCGTTTTTTGGTTGGGTGTGGAGAGGCTGCAGGATATCCCTGCGCAAACGGAATTATTGGCGATTGGTTTCGGCTTGAGGACCGCGGACTCGCGATCGGCGTCATGTGGGCGGGCATGGGTGTCGGTTCAGCAGCCACTCCACCATTTGTTGCATGGATTATGTTGCATTATGGCTGGCGATCTGCGTTTCATATTTCCGCCATCATAGGGATCATGATGGCAATCTGCTTTGACGTGGGAATACCCGAGCGAGCGGCTGGCGATACACGCGCTAAGCTGGTAGCACCTCCGATGCTCGAGCCGTTATCAGATACTCTTCCGACAACGCTGAAAACCCCCTGGCGCCTTATTCTCAGAAATCGGCAATTGTGGTTCCTAACCACGTCGATTTTTTTCTTCGGGTACATTACGTACGTGTATTTCTTCTGGTTCAATCCCTATTTGGTGGACATACGCGGCATTTCGCTGCTTCGGAGTTCGATTTTTTCGGCTACGCCGTTCGTGGCCATGGCATTGACGGCTCCGTTTGGCGGATGGTTGAGCGACCGTCTCATGCGCCAAGCTGGAAAAGCTGCCGCTCGACGAAGGGTTGCAATGGGAGGGTTGGTCTCTGCGGCGTTGTTAATTCCAATGGGTGCCAGGATCCAGAATCAGTATGCGGCGGTCGCTTGTTTTGCAATGGGAGCGGGTTCCATATACATCGCCATCAGCTCTTATTTTGCCACAGCCCTGGACATTTTCCCGCAATTCGGGGCCACCGTATCAGGAGTTATGAACGCGGGCGCGAGCTTTGGAGGGATCGTGGCGCCCATACTAACACCATGGGTCGCCAAGCGGTACGGGTGGACCTCAGCCTTGACCCTTGCTGGCCTGTTTAGTTTGATTGCAGCGATCTTATGGAAGTTTATTGGACATGATAACGTGGCAAAGGGCGGGTGGCATTCGGCACGAACGTTGTGGAACGGTGCAGAAAGCACATCGAAAGTTCGTGCTCCCCAGGCTACAGGGGATGGAAATTCACATTTCTAATGGGAAGAATGCGCATGTCTCGCGAACAGTTTTTTCGTCGTCAGTTCTTGCAGACCTCAGCCAAGGTGGTTGGCATCGTCATGGGGGGAAGCTCTACTCTCCTGTTTACACCATCTCTCTTGGAGTCGTATTCCGATTCGGAACAAGTAGCTGGGGTTCTGGCACCACTGAAAATCGAGACACCAGACGTCGTTAAATTTCAGCTGCGCGAGTATCTGATGAAGCGCGTCCCCAAATTGCCCTCTCCCGAAACTCCTCAGGAGTGGACGGCGGAGGAGAAGCGGCTGCGAAAGGAAGTGTTAAACAAGGTCATTTTTCATGGATGGCCAGAGAATTGGGTCAACTCGCCTCTGACCTTTGAAGATGTTGGAAGTGTACCCACCTCCGGTAAGGCCTATCGGATTCGAAAGCTGAGATACGAAATAGTCCCCGGTTTCATGTCCACTGCAATTATGTACGAGCCCGAGAAGTTGTCGGGCAATGTTCCTGCCATTCTTAATCTAAGCGGACATTCACCCCAGGGGAAGGCGGCGGAATATGAACAAAAGCGGTGCATCAATTATGCTTTGCGGGGCATGTTTGCATTGCACTTGGAGTGGTTAGGCATGGGAGAGCTAGGTCAGCCGGAAAACGATCATTGGTTTGGAGCGCACCTAAACTTGGTTGGTGCTTGTGCCACCGGTCTGTTCTACTTAGCCATGCGAAGGGGGTTGGACTATCTATTCAATCACCCGAATATTGACCCTAAACGAATCGGGGTGACGGGGCTGTCGGGAGGTGCTTGGCAAACCATCGTTTCGAGCGCTCTCGACGAGAGGGTCTTTGCGGCCGTTCCGGTTTCGGGATATTTCCCGTTTGTCTCGTCAGTAGAGCGGGGCTCCGACGTGGGGGATATCGAATATAACCCTCCGAATTTGCGCATTAATTTTGACTATACAACACTCACCGCGATGCGCGCACCCCGCCCAACACTGTTAATTTACGCGGCTATGGATCAATATGGTATGCGGGCCCCCTTGGGGAAACCGTATCTCTTCGATGACATAAAACCGTTCTTTAGACTATACGGCAACGAGGATGACTTAGCGTGGCACGAAAACGTTGATCCTGGAACGCACAATTACGCACTCCATAACCGAGAGCAATCGTATGCGTTTTTTACGCAGCACTTCGGTTTACCCCCTTCGTATCAAGAGATTCCCGTCGACGCTGACATCAAAAGCTGTGAACAACTTGCAGTCGGCCTTCCTAAGGAGAACTTGACCATCCTTGGGTTAGCGAGGAAGTTCGCTACCTCGATTGAGCGATCCCCTATACGACCGGACGTTACCTCTCGCGAAACCTGGGCTCGTTCAGCAAGAACGCGGCTGACCAGTCTTGTCGGTTACAAGCCCGGGGCAGTCAAGCAGGCCTGGGCTATCAGTAGCACTCGGGACAAGGGGCTCGAAACTCTTTCCTACCGGCTTGAGTTTGCGAATGAGCTCAGCTGCACAGCAGTTTGGCTGAAGGCGACGACAGCGCCACCTAACGCCCCGAGCGTAGTCATTCTTAATGATGACGGATTCCAAAGCGTCCAGTCGGAAGTTTTTTCAATCCCCTCGCAGGCGCCGATATGCTCGGGGTGCCGCGCTAATTCCATAGCCTGGCATCTGAACCGTGGCGAGCAGGTTTTGGCACTCAACCTCATCTTCACAGGCGATGCCTCTCCCGATGAATTGGGGGCTCCCAAGGCGCCCTTTTGCCCGTCGGCACTATTTGCACAATTGTTAGCATCCATAGGCGAGCCGCCAATCGGAATTGAGGCATCACAGTTAATTGCAGCCACGTCGTGGCTGAAAGCACAAAGGCATGGATCCCATGCTGTAGTTCTGGAAAGTACCGGAATTCGAAGCCAGGTCGCGGCACTCGTCGCCGCGGCACTGGCGCCAGATCTGTTTTCCAAAATCCTCATTCGCCGCGGCATGCCGAGTCTAGATTATCTCCTGAATAAGCCTGTGACGTACCAGGAGGCACCTGACCTCTTTTGCCTGGGTTTATACAAGGAGTTTGACATAGATAATTTGATAATGCTTGCGGGGCAGGAAAGAGTTCGCCAAGCATGAGTTCCATGAGTCGACGGGCCCAGGCCTCGTCAAATTTATGGCTCTGGCCCCTAGTTACGATGTCGGGCAGTCTCCCTAGCCAAGAGAAAGGAGGCTCCCCCCGCGTCGAAGTCGAGGGCACCCTTTAGGAAGGCGGGTTGAGGTGGCGAGATGGAATGCGCGACGGAAGTTATCGGCCAGAAAAAAATCGTTCCGCTCACTTGTTCCAGTTTGAAGGAACGCAATAGGGTCGGCTCATTTATGCGGATGGAACTCTGGCTGGGTCCGCATTGCAGATGAATGGCCACTAAGAATGTGAGTACCACTAGAAAGAGTCAACTCAGGGAAAGGCAGCTCAGCCCCGACACTCTCATTGAGATGCTTCGGCGGATGCTTCTAATTCGTGCCTTTGATGGTCGGCTGCCCTCTCTGTATACGCAGGGTCTGATCCGTGGTTCAAGTCACGCGTCCATCGGACAGGAGGCGGTAGCTGTTGGCGCCTGCTTCGCTCTGGAAAAGACCGATTATGTGACGAGCACTCACCGCGGGCACGGACACACAATCGCCAAGGGGGGAGACATTAAGCGCATGATGGCCGAACTTCTTGGCCGGGCTGATGGGTATTGCCGAGGCAAAGGGGGGAGCATGCATATAGCTGACTTTTCCATCGGAATGCTGGGAGCCAATGGAATCGTGGGCGGAGGCATCGGAATTGCGGTGGGTGCAGCCCTTTCGGCTTTGTTGCGAAATAGCCAGCAAGTCGCACTTTGCTTCTTTGGAGACGGCGCCGTTAACCAAGGGATCTTCCTTGAGGCCGGGAACATGGCTGCTATTTGGAAGCTACCGATTATCCTACTGTGTGAGAACAACCAGTTCGCGATGTCCGCACGCCCGGCGGAGATGACCTCGGTGGCCCAGGTAGTTCAACGCGCCACGGCGATTGGTGTCCCCGGTTTTCAGGTAGATGGAAGAGATGTTGTAGCTGTGTTCGATATGGTCCAAGAGGTCGCAGCGCAAGCAAGAAAAGGTGGCGGACCTTTTTTCGTGGAAGCGACTTGTTATCGTTACGAAGGCCATTTTTCTGGAGATACTCTGAAATATCGAAGTAAGGAAGAACTCTCGGCGTGGAAGGAGAAAGATCCGATAGCGAGTTTGACGAAGCGGCTTATCGAGGAAAGATTGCTTACTGCCGGGGAGGCTGATGAGCTTACTCGGCAGGCAGAGCACGAGGTGGGCGAAGCCATTGAGTTTGCCATGGCGAGCCCTTTTCCAGAACCCACCACGGCCTGGGAGGATCTGTATGCCTGAGGGGGAGCGTATTGTTACTTACTCCGCCGCGCTCAATGAAGCTTTGCGCGAGGAGATGGAG
>JAJYJL010000711.1 GCA_021789565.1 Acidobacteriota bacterium | reverse complement strand
CCGATCATCCTGCATCGGGAGCGTCGCATGGGCGGGTAGGCGCAAGTACCTTTCATCCGATCCCGCACGGAGCGGCGCAATTATAAGATGGCAGATTAGAGGTTCTGAAGCATGCGACGGCAATCTACGGTTTCGAGTGGACAAGAATTGATCACTGCGGCAGTGCAGATGGGAGCGTGTTCAGTAGTGTTTACACCTTGCAGAATTGTGCTATCATGGCCCTGAGAGCTTACGCGGCCGCGCGTCGGCCGAGAGAGAGCTGGAAGGAAACCAGGTAGAGGACCCGCCACGATTCGACGCCTCATATCCTCAGCCCTCATCGAGAAGCTCAATACATGTATTGGCGTCGTCGATAACCCGGCTTACGTTGAAGGCCACTCGCAATGAACATGAGTACCAAACCATCCATATTTTTCTTCGAGGAATTCCATGGGAACGACAGACCTTGCTGTCAAAGAAGCTGATGCTTCGTCCAGACAGGAAAAAGTTGTCAACGATCTTAGTATTCAAATAGCCACTGTGAATGGGTCCGGCAGTCAGAGCGCTAACACCGTCCTGCTGCGCTCTATCTTTGGGATGGGTATTCCGGTATCCGGCAAGAACCTGTTTCCATCGAACATTGCAGGATTGCCGACCTGGTACACAATCCGGGCGTCCAAATACGGGTATATCGCCCGGCGGAAGGAGATTGATTTCCTGGTCGCGATGAATCCGGAAACGGCCGAGGAAGATGTGACGTCTCTTAGTGCCGGCGCCAGCGTTGTGTTCGATGAGAAGTTGAATTTGCAAAGGCTGCGCGACGACCTGATTTTTTACCCTGTTCCTTTTGACACGCTGGTTGCTCCGGTCTGCCCGAACGCAAAGCTGGGCAAGCTGGTGCGCAACATGATTTACGACGGCGTGCTGGCCAAACTGCTGGGTATTCCCATGGAAGAAGTCCACGGGGCGCTCAAGAAACAGTTCCGAAAGAAGCCCAGCGCCGTCGACCTGAATTTTGCCGCTGCCCAGGCGGGTTACGAATACGCCGCGCAGAACCTTCCCAAGCAGGGCCAATTCTACCTTGAGCGGATGGACGCGACGCGTGGGAAGATTATTATTGACGGCAACTCAGCTGCGGCAATGGGCGCGATGTTTGGCGGCGTGACGGTCTGCACGTGGTATCCGATTACACCGTCATCGTCACTGGCCGAAACGCTGAGCAGCTATATGAAGCGCTACCGCATCGATCCGGAAACCGGCAAGGCGACTTTTGCTATTGTGCAGGCGGAGGATGAACTGGCGGCCATCGGGATGGTGATGGGCGCAGGCTGGGCGGGCGCCCGGGCCATGACGGCCACCTCTGGCCCCGGCATTTCTCTGATGTCAGAGTTTGTGGGCCTGGGCTACTATGCAGAAATTCCGGCGGTCATTTTTGATGTCCAGCGCACGGGGCCTTCCACCGGATTGCCCACGCGCACCCAGCAGGGCGACATCATTAAGAACGCGCTCCTCTCCCACGGCGACACCAAGCATCTGATGCTGATTCCTTGCTCCGTGGAAGAATGCTTTACGATGGCCGTCGACGCTTTCGACCTGGCGGAAGAATTCCAGACGCCGGTTTTTGTGATGAGCGATCTTGACCTGGGCATGAACAATTGGATGTCAGATCCGTTCCCTTATCCCTCAAAGCCCATCAACCGGGGCAAGGTCCTCAGCGCGGAAGACCTGGAGCGTCTGGGCGGTTTTGAGCGTTACCGGGATGTTGACGGCGATGGCATCGGTTATCGCACTTTGCCGGGCACCAAGCATCCTAAAGCGGCCTATTTTGCCCGCGGCAGCGGCCACAACGCTGCGGCGGTTTACAGTGAGCGGCCGGAAGACTACGTCAACAACATGGACCGGCTGACAAAGAAGTTCAATACGGCTCGCGCCCGGGTTCCCGCTCCTGTTGTGCAGGATAACGCGGGGGCCGAAGTTGGCGTGATCGCTTACGGCACCACGCACTGGGCCATCATGGAATCACTGGACCAGATGAAGCAGGAATACGAGTTGCCGGTGAGTTATTGCCGCGTTCGGGCATTTCCGTTTTCCGCGCAGGTGTTTGATTTTATCCGCCGCCACCGGCGGGTCTACGTGGTGGAGCAGAATCGTGACGGCCAGATGTTCGATCTGCTGCGGATGGAAACCGATGCGGATGATGTTCCAAAGCTCCGCAGCATCCGGCACTATGCGGGGATTCCCATTGATGCACGGAGCGTTACCGATGAGATTGTTTCCCAGGAGGGCACGAAGTAAATGTCGACGACTACTGTTCCCCCATCTCCTCCCCGAAAAGTGAACCGGATCGGGCTTTCTCCCGCCGATTACAAGGGGAAGAAGAGTACGCTGTGCGCAGGTTGCGGCCACAACGCCATCTCCGAGCGCATTATTGAGGCGTGTTATGAGGTCGGTGTTGAACCGCACCGCGTGGCCAAGCTGTCGGGCATTGGATGCTCCTCAAAAAGTCCTGCCTATTTTCTTGCCAGTTCGCACGGCTTCAACTCGGTTCACGGGCGCATGCCATCCATTGCCACCGGTAGCATGCTTGCCAACCGAAATCTCGTGGCTATTGGTGTAAGCGGCGATGGCGACACGGCTTCTATCGGAATCGGACAGTTCGTCCACCTGATGCGCCGAAACCTGCCGCTGATTTACATTATCGAGGACAACGGGGTTTACGGGTTGACCAAAGGCCAGTTTTCCGCCACCGCTGATCTGGGCTCAAAGCTGAAGAACGGGGTTGTGAACGATATGCCTCCTATCGACACCTGCGCGCTGGCTATCATGCTGGGAGCGACTTACGTGGGCCGCTCCTTTTCCGGAGACAAGAAGCAATTGCTGGCTTTGCTGGAAGGTGCTTTGGGTCATCACGGAACGGTGATGCTGGATGTGATTTCGCCCTGCGTCACGTTCAACGATCATGTAGGATCGACCAAAAGTTACAGCTACGTTCGTGACCACGATGCGCCGGTCGAAGAGGTGAGTTACATTCCCTTCTTTGAAGAAATCACGGCCGACTATGACCCCGGATCCACAACCGAAATTACCCTTCACGACGGTTCTCACCTGCTCCTGAAGAAGCTGGATTCGGGTTACGATCCAACCAATAAGACGGAAGCCTTGAGAGTTTTGACTGAGGCTCACGACAAGGGGGAGATCGTAACCGGCCTGTTCTACGTGGATACCAAGAAGCCGGATTTTATGGAGACGCTGAACTTCGTCGACGAGCCGCTGTCCACACTGCCCGAGTCCTCTGTGCGTCCGCCGAAGAAGGTGCTTGACGATATCATGGACGGCCTAAAATAGGCGCCTGAAAAATCCCAGCCGGCATGTCCGGCTCTGTCCGTTTCACCCGGAGCCGGCCTGTTTTCTGTGGCTCCGGGTATAACTCTCAGTCTACTTTGCCCCCAAATATCCTTTGCCGAAGCATCCGCTTTTCCGCCGTGATAACAAACAAAAATAAACACCTCTTTTCCCTCGGAATGACGGTCGAAGGCCCGGGCATGGCACCGTGCAAGGCCTCTGCAAGTTCCTGCTGAAGTAGTGGACCTTTGCAAATCCCGCTTATTTCATGAATGGGAGGTACTGAGCCTGATAGGTGGGTTGCCGGCTACATCTCTCGGCGGCCTTCAAGTGCCCGGAGCATGGTGACTTCATCCGCGAACTCGAGGTCAGAACCGACGGGAATGCCCATGGCAATCCGGCTGACCTTAACCCCGAGCGGCTTGACCAGCTTGGCCAGGTAAACGGCCGTGGCTTCGCCTTCCACGGTGGGGCTGGTTGCCATGATCAGTTCCCGGACCGTGCCGTCTTTCAGTCGGTCGATTAGATTTTTCAGCTTGAGTTGTTCGGGGCCGATGCCTTGCAGCGGGGACAGCGCGCCGTGAAGCACGTGATATCGGCCGCGAAACTCGTGCGCCTTCTCCACAGAAATCACGTTATAGGGAGTTTCCACCACGCACAGAACTTCGGGATCGCGACGCGGATCGGAACAGTATTCGCACGGATCAGATTCCGTGAGGTTGTTGCAGATGCTGCAGAGGCGGATCTTGTCCTTGGCGTCGAGCAGGGCTTCAGCCAGCCGCTGAACGTCTTCCCGCGGAGCGCGCTCCAGATGGAAGGCAATGCGTTGCGCGGACTTCTGCCCGATGCCCGGCAGGTGTTTCAACTCTTCAATCAGGCGCGCCAAAGGCGCGGCGTATTCGCTCATTCAGTGAAAGTCCTGGGTTGTGGCACGGAAGGATTCAGCTACAAATTGAGTCCCGGCAAGTTCAGCCCGCCCGCCAGCGAACCCATCTGGCTGGCGACCTGCTCATCGATTTTCCTGGCAGATTCATTAACAGCAGCCAGCAGCAGATCCTGGAGCATTTCAATGTCGCCGGATTTGTAAACCTCCGGATCAATAACGACGGAGACGAGATGCTTCTGCCCGTTCATCCTGACGGTTACCATGCCGCCGCCGGTGGAAGATTCCACCACCAGGTCATCCAGTTTCTTCTGGAGTTGTTCCTGGAATTGCTGCACCTGTTTCAACATTTGCTGCACCTGTTGCATGTTTGTCATCGGTCACTCCCGGCTCAAATCAGTCACGTCCACCAGGGTGCACCGGAACTTCCTCACCAGTGCTTCAACCCCTTTGTCGCTCTCCGCCCGTTCGCGGGCGCTGCGGTGGGTTTTGAGCCCCGACCTCTTCTCGTCATCGAGTGTAACACAGATTCTGACGGGCTGCCCCAGCACCTCCGCGCACAGCGACTGGAGCTTTTCCTGCTGCTCGCGGGCTTTCAGGAAGTCGGCGGCCCAGGAGTCGTTTTTCGAAAAGATGAGCCGGACTTCGCCATTTTCAAACCGCCAGCCGGCAACCGGCTCAAGGCAACTGCTCAGCAGTTTGGATTGCCCGAACGCGAGGCTCTTGATCTTACTCAAACGCGGGTCGCCTTGGACCTCCTCCGGAACGGGTTGGGCCAATGATGCCGGAGGGGGTGGCGGCGTCGAATGCACAGGCATTGCCGTCGCGCTTTCAGGGAGTACGTCCGGCCGTTCGGAACCCTGGGGCCTCTCAGGATGCCGGGCGGGGACGGGCGCCGGAGAGGCCGATCGCGGAATGAATTGGTTCTTTCTTCCGGCGGCAGGCGTGGAAGATGACACGCTCGCTGAGGATCCTGTTCCCTGCCTGCCTGCCTGCTCGGTACGGGACCCGGTCAGTTCAGACAGCAGGCTTTCAAGCGACGCCAGCCTGCCGGCGTGCACCATCTTAATCAGCCCGAGCTCCAGTTGGAATCGCGGGTTCAGCGCA
>JAJYJL010000710.1 GCA_021789565.1 Acidobacteriota bacterium | reverse complement strand
CAGGGCCTCAAGATTTTCGGGGTAATAGAAGGTGAATGCCGAGTCCTTCAGGTAAGCGATTTTCAACCCGTGCCCATCGGTGGTTCGTGTCGTGATCCCATGCCAGGCCGGCAATGGAGGTACAGACCCGGCCAGATCAAGAATCCTGCCCGCATTGAGCCGTCCGTGGAAGTTTGCAAGAATTCTCTCTTGAAGTTGATCGATGTTCGAGTGTTCCTCCGGTGTTACAAGACCGAGATGGCGTCCTGGCAACAGCGTGCTTTCCTCGAAATTCGGCAGCACGCCCAGCACAGGCACGCCACATTCGGACTCCACCGATTTCCGCAGCAGCGATTCGTGCCGGCCTCCGGAAACGTGGTTAAGAACTACTCCTCCGATTTCAACATTCGGGTCGAGCGTCATGCACCCCAGGACGAGGGCCGCAATTGTGTGTGTGACTTTGCTGGCATTGAGCACCAACAGAACCCTGGCTTTCAACAGTTTTGCCAGTTCCGCCGTGCTGTGGGTCCCGTGCGCATCAATCCCATCAAACAGGCCACGATTGCCTTCGATCAGGTTCAGACCAACTTGAAGGGAATTGGCAAGAAAGTGTTGCACGACCTTTTCCGGTCCCATCAGGAACGTGTCGAGATTCCGCGCCGGTGCCCCCACTGCCCAACTGAGCCAGGCGGCGTCAATATAGTCCGGGCCCTTCTTGAACGCCTTGACGGGAATTCCGCACTGCCGTGCCAAAAGAAGCAAACCAAGCGAGACCACGGTTTTTCCGGAATCGCCGGAAAGCCCGGCTACTACCAACCGTGGGGGCGACGCTGCAGGGATGTTCATACTCGCAGCCGCGTCCGACAAGAGGGACCTCTGAATTTGTTTTGAGGCCATCGAAGTGCAAACCTCACCGGCATTAGGATCGCGACCATAACGCTGCATGCTCAAAGACGTTGGGAGCGATCCTGGCACGCCGCAGCGCCTGACGGTCCCTGCAACTACGCCGCTTCAGAAGCGGAGGGCGAATACCGGCAAGGCGCTGTATGCGGGAACGGCAAGACTGCAGGCAGGTGGCTGTCCGAAGAATGCGGCGCCGCAACCATTTGGGGCTCCTTGCTCGGGGTTTCATCGCCCGGCACCTCTTCAAGGAGTTCACGCAACCTGAGCCTGGCCTTGTGGAGCTGTGATTTCGACGTGCCGATCGAGCAACCCATTAACATGGAGATCTCGACGTGCTCGTAACCCTCAATATCATGCAGGATAAAAACGGCCTTGAAGCCCGGAGGGAGCTGATTAATGGCCCACTGCAAAGTAACCCGGTCAACCGTTTCCGTCAGTTGCGTATCGATCCGGCCAAACTCCATTTTGTGCGGGCATCCCGTGAACGGATTGATATCTGTGAGTTCCTCGATCGATCGTTCCCTGCGCCAACTGGCTTTCTGGAACCGCAGCAGGACGACGTTGATAGCGATCCGGCGCAGCCAGGTGCTTATAGCCGACTCGCCGCGGAACGTGTCGAGCTTCTGGAACATTCGTACGAAAGTTTCTTGTGTCAGGTCTTCGGCATCGTCGGGGTTGCCGGTCATTCGGAGACACAAGGCCCAAACCCGCGACCGGTAAGTTACATATAAGTTTTCAAATTCATCAATTAAGGGACGACTAAGTTCTTTTTCCTGGTCAGATGGATTTTCCCAACAGCCAAATGCCGCGGGCTCAATGTCCTGGTTACTTGCAACAATTGCCATGGTTCGCTTACCTCACTGATTCCTAACGCTTCAAGTATGAGTGGCTCAAAAAGAGTGAACAATTCGGTCAAACCCTATTACGCCAACGATTAGCACCTAGGTGGTGCTACCTAGGGGGGCCAAAAGCCTTCCGTGCGCAACCTGGGCATGAAGGAAGGCCGCTACAAGCAGTTGAACAGTTTGACTAAAAGGGCTATAAGTAGAAAGCAGAGGACACAGCGATCCCCCTGGCATACTGCCTGCCCCAACTGCATGCCCTTCTCTGGAATGCGCTACCGTTAATTGGATCAGCGCATTGGAGACAAGCGAAGCCCGGCTAGCGAGACTGATAGCGGCTCGCTTCCTGCAACTTCCGTCCTCTGGTCGGCCAGTGAAGCTCCCATGACCGAAGAGGTATGTTCGAGAATTGTCCCGTGGGCCCGGAAGGCTCCTGCGCTTGCCGGCGCTGTGGCTGTTTTCCTCGGGGCCTTGGTTATTTTCGGTTGGCTACTGGACCTTCAGATCCTTACAAGCTTAATCCCCGGACAGACTTCGATGAGGCCGAACTCCGCAGTGGCTTACATTCTTGCGGGATTCGCCCTCTGGCTTCTCCAAGAAGGACGCCGTGGCCTGTCGTCTCGAACGTGGCGCCGGGTCGGACAGATTTGCGCTGTAGTGGTAATCTCACTCGGCGTACTGACACTTGGTGAGTACCTCTTCGGTTTCAATCCGGGATTGGATCAACTATTCATCCGCGATCTCCAAGCTCCCATTGTGGGGTTAGCCCGAGGACGCATGACTCCTACAGGGGCGCTAAGCCTTGTTTTTCTGGGTTTCGGGCTTCTCTCGATGGATTGGAGGAATGGGTCCGGGCTCCAGCCTGCAGAATTTCTCGCCTTTGCAGTCATTCTGAACGGCATGCTTGGCTTGTTCGATTGCCTCCTGCACCCGGAGTTTACCCTGACGGGAATTGCACCCTCCAGTTCATTGGTCTTGTGTGTGCTGGGCGGAGGAATCCTTACGGCGCGAGCCGGCCACCAATTCCGGAAGTTGCTGGAGAGTGCTTGCAGCGGGGGCGCGGTGTTTCGCCAACTGCTACCCGCTGCCGTTGTCATTCCGCTGGTGCTGGCGGCCCTGATTGGCCAGAGCCAGGCATTCATCCTCTTCTCCCGATATGTCGGTCTCACGCTGCTGGTTGTGATGAGCATGACGGCTTTTGTGCTGATTGTAATGTGGACAACAGAGTCCCTAGATGAAGCCGACCGGGCACGGCGAGCGGCCTCAGCTGAACTTTCCACTCGAGCAAGGCAGCAGGCGGCCATTGCAGACCTGGGTCACAGGGCCCTGCGAGGGATCGACCTTCCGGTGCTGCTGAATGAGGCAGTGGAACTTGTGGCACGAACACTCAATGTTGAGTACAGCAAAGTGCAGGAACTGCTGCCGGACGGCAAGGCGCTGGTGCTTCGGGCTGGCGTGGGATGGAAAGAAGGACTTGTGGGCCACGCAACCGTTGATGGGGGGCCGGAATCGCAGGCGGGATACACGCTGGTTAGCGCGAGGCCGGTGATTGTCCGAAACCACACAGAAGAGAAACGGTTCATTCCATCGCCCTTGCTGGCCGATCATGGGGTGGTGAGTGGATTAACCGTGATCGTTCCCGGAAAGGAGCGGCCGTTTGGTGTGCTGGGGGCGCACACAAGCCGGCAGCGTAGTTTCACTGCGGACGATGTCAATTTTCTTGAGGCCGTGGCAAATATTCTGGCGGCAGCCATCGAACGCAGGCGGGCTGAGGAAGACCTGCGCAGATTCAATCGAGCGCTCCGAACCCTGAGCGAATGCAACCTGGCAATGGTTCGGTCAACATCTGAGCACGAACTCTTGCAGAAAGTCTGTGAAATTCTGGTGGACCAGGGCGGTTATCGGATGGCCTGGGCAGGTTATGCAGAACGGGATCCGGCAAAGACCGTCCGCCCGGTTGCGGTTGCCGGCGCCGATGAGGGCTATCTCGCGTCCGTGAAGATATCCTGGGCAGACGAAGAGCTGGGCCGGGGGCCGACCGGCAGGGCAATTCGAACCCGTACACCTTGCGTCATCAGAAACATTTTGAACGACGAACATTTTGTTCCGTGGCGCGAAGACGCCGCCCGTCATGGATATGCTTCCACTACCGCGTTGCCGTTGTTTGTTAACGGTCAGCCGTTGGGCGCGCTCCGTGTCTACTCTGAAGCTCCAGATGCTTTTGACGAGGAAGAAATCAAGTTGCTGATGGAACTGGCGGGCGACCTTGCGTACGGCGTCCAGGCTTTGCGGACCCGAGCCGAGCGAGAGGAGGCAACGGAAGCCCTCCGTCAAAGCGAGGAAAGATTCCGGGAGATGGCGGCGAACATCCGTGAAGTCCTGTGGATGGTTGACCCCACGCGGACCAAAGTCCTCTATGTAAGTCCAAGCTATGAGAGTGTCTGGGGCCGTTCGGCGCAAGCAATTTTTGAGCAGGGACTTGGTTGGCTTAATACTATCCATCCGGATGACCGCGGCCGGGTTCGGGAAGCACTCGGGGGCGACCTTCCGCAACAGCAGTTTGAAATCGAGTTTCGTGTCGTGTGGCCGGATGGGTCAGTGCACTGGATCCGCGACCGTTCCTTCCCGATTCGTAATCATCGTGCGCAGACGGAACGGATCGTTGGAATTTCAGAAGACATCACGGAACGGAGGCTGGCGGGTGAAGCTCTCCTGGAAAGCGAGGAGCGCTACCGCCAGTTGTTCAATGAGATGAACGTGGGGTGCGCATTACTTGAAGTGATATGCAATGCTCAGGGAACCCCATACGACGCACGGTTCGTGGATGTGAACCCTGCCTTCGAACGGATCACAGGTCATGCGAAAGAATCGGTTGCGGAAGAAAAAGTGTCAGAAGTCTTTCCGCCGATTCAGCTCGTCTGGTTTGAGAAGCTCGGCCAGGTTGCTCTGACAGGACAGTCGATTCATTTTGAGGGCTTTTCCGACGTTTTCCAGAAATACTTTGATGTGACGGCTTTCCGGCCTCGCCTGTCGCATTTCGCGATCGTTTTTGCCGACATCACGGAGCGCAAGCAGGCCGAGCAGCGACTTGAGGAGGCCGAGCGTAAATATCACAGCATTTTTGAAAACGCGATGGAAGGCATCTTCCAGGTGCGGGAAGATGGCACGCTGCTGACAGCCAATCCGGCCATGGCGCGAATCCTGGGTTACAGCACTACGCAGAAATTTATGGAAGAAGTTCGTAACCTGGACCAACGCCTGTATATTGAGCCCCGGCACCCGAGTGGATTCATCCCTCTGCTCAGGCAGCAAGGGGCCATCTCAGAGTTTGAGGCGCAAATGCGCCGCAAGGATGGCGCGCTAATCTGGGTGATGGGAAGCGCGTACGCGGTCTGCAACGACGACGGAAAAGTGTTGTACTACGAAGGGGCTTTGAGAGATGTGACTGAGCACAAGAAGGCCGAAGAGTCCCTCAGGCGGCTGTCCTCGCAGTTGCTCCCCGCGGAAGATAGCGAGCGGCGCCGGATCGCGCGCGCACTTCAGGATAGCACCTTGCAGTATCTTTCGCCCTTGTCCATGATCCTTGCCTCGAT
>JAJYJL010000709.1 GCA_021789565.1 Acidobacteriota bacterium | reverse complement strand
GAAGCCACTTCGAGCTCTGTGGCCTCGCTCAGAAAGAACGCTCAGGACCTGATTTCTGAGCAGGCGGAACAGATCCAAGCAAATCTTCAGGCGGCCGCGCAGTCGGCTAAAGGCCAGATGGGCTCTCTGTAAGAGGCTTCGCTCCAGGTTTGTGAGCAGAATGCCGAATCGGTAATAAGGAAGACGGCTGAACGCCTGAGCGCTGCTGCCGATGAGGCAGTAATCGGTATCGAAGGCAGAATCGCCGGCGAGCTTGACGGGGCGCTTGGCCGTTTTAAGGCCCGCCTGGCTGAGACAACTTCCGCAGCCACCGCGGACCTTCAGCATGACCATGCCCGGCGTGCCGAGAGCTTCAAGTTGCAAATTGATGGAATGATTAAAGAGGCGCAGGGAAGCGCCCTCTCTGAAATTTCCAGCCATGCGGAGTCCCGGGCTGGGGTGTACCGACCTTGTCCCCGCGGTGGAAAGGCGATTCATCGCTGCCTCCGTCACCGAAGCGTTTGTCCTCAAAATGGGGTGCGGGAAGTGAATTTGGTAAGATGAGGACGTTGACGCTACACTGAGCGGGTTGCAATGGCGTGGTTCAGCCGGGACCCCTTCCATCCGGCACAATCACGCCGGTCTGGATCACGGCGCTGCGGCGTCGATTCAGATTTTGTGCTGCAATTTCAAATTTTCAATTTCAAACGGCTGGGCAGCGGATTAAGATGCCATGGGCTGCAGGCAAGGCGAGAAAACCTCGCCGCTACGTCTCTTGAATCCAGGTTTTCAAACTGTGCAGTGCAATCCTTGCCACTTGCCGGCGTTTTGTAGCTGCTGTGTTGACGCCTTTGACTTGTCTCCCTTGGCGCAGGATCCGACCACCGCGGCTGGATTCACCTTCGTCAAACGCCTATGCTTTAAAGAGCAATCATTTCGATTCAGTTGAAAGGAGCGTCATGAAAGTTGTTGATCCGGTTTGCAAAATGACAATTGAATCTGAGAAGGCAGCCGCCACCAGCGAGTACAAGGGTCAGACCATCTACTTCTGCGCGCCCGGCTGCAAGGTGAAGTTCGACAAGGAGCCGGAGAAGCATATTGGCAAGTAGCTTGCTCTTTGAGGTGATCGGTAGAAAGATGCCTACTCGGCCCCCACATGTTTAGGGGATTGTCCACGGGGCAATTGTTCCAGGCGGGAACGCACGGCAAGGCGTAATGTCTGCCGTGCGTTTTGACCGCCGCTGCTGGAAGAACGATAATGCGGCTCCATCGATGTTCAGGAGGTTGGAGTTCCGTCGAAAGCATTGGCGTGGACCTTTGGCCGGTTGGTGAATGAACTGTCCGCATCAATGGGTACGACGTAAGCTGAGGGATATGTGGCGCTATTGTATCCGGCACCGGAAATCGAGTTATTGATGATCTTATCGTTGTTGCCCTGGTCTGCAACTCCGGCCTGGTAACCAAACCCACCATAGTCGTTATGCAGGCCATCACTGGAGATGACGTTGTTAACGGCCTTGACGTTGGTAGCTGATGTTGGAGGGTCACCTGCTGCGTCAATTATGTTAGTTAGCCAGATGCCGATGTCGTTGTTGATAACGGTGTTTCCGACGATGCGCGTTCCTACTGTCAATAGGCAAGGGTAACCGTCTGGACAGTTGCCGTAGCCAGCACCGCCCACTACGATGATTCCCCCTGAAACAGTACTGGTACCTGTATAGGAGTTACCACTCACAGTATTCTGCATCACAGAAGCGGTTGCCCCGTATCCGACCTGGATGCCGTTCTGGGCTATGTAATCGACGGGTCCCTGACCCGTTACAGTATTGTCGGTGATTATCACGCTGGTGCCTTGGCCATTGGCTACGATGCCGCCTTTCTGGTAATCGGAGATCTGGTTGCCCGAGATAGTGCCGCTGGCGCTGCCGGCAAGGAAGTACGCCCGGTAGTATATGGCAACACCGTATTGGTTTCCGCTGAAAGGATTATCGCCAATATTGTGGATGGAACTGTTTCTGATGTCCACGGCAACGTTGTTATTGTCGCCGTCGACGACCACTCCGAAGCGGACTGCATTGTAAATTTCGGCCTGGTTTATCGAGCCCTTACCGCCGTCGAAAAAGATTCCGATATCACATCCGCCGGCATCGATAGGCCCAGTTACTGTGGTGCTCGGGTTTACCATCGCCGCGGTGAGGCCATTGAGAGAAGTGGTTGTACACGTGAAGGCAGGGATGGTAATGGACGTCAGGAAGAGCCCGACTCCAAGGGGAACCAGGAAGAGTTTCATCAATGCTTTCATTGTCTTAAAAACCTCCGTCAGAAGTTAGTAGTTCAGAAAGTGAACCCTTAGAACCGTGGTCGGAGGGCTGGTGAACAAACCACGGATGGTCTGTCAGAGCACCTGGAGCGGCTTGGGAGGTGCTGAGTTTGGGTTGTAGCTGGTTTCGTCTTTAGGTCCTGGGCAGAGAACCTTAGTGCTGCTTGTAAGGCAAGGCAGCAGCGAAACCGTTCCTCTTCGGGGCTTTCACGGTGCAAGGAAGAGGGCAATGTGTTTGTGTGGCGAAATAGCTGTCGCGTGTTCTGTCAGGAAGGCAGCCGAAAATCGTCACGCTTTTGTGCGTGCCCGCAATTCCTCCCCTGATTATCGTGTGACCGACCGGCTAAATATTGTTACAATTGGGTCGCTCCGTCAAGTGCCTGATAAGGTATTATCCGATGCGGCTTTAATGAATGCGAAGATTGCATTTGTGGCGGACGCCTGTCGATGGAGCGTTGGCGGGAATATTCGCGGACGAAAACCTCTACACGACCGTGACGGTTATGACTTCCTGGCCCGTGGCGCCGTTGGGGAACGTGGACGTGGGTTCGCGGCCTTCGATGCGGCCTGTGCCGTCGACAGCCCGAACGCGAACGCGATACTTGCCGTGGGTCGGATTGACCCAGGTGTACTTCCAGAAGGTCCATGTGATGGGCGACGGATTGCTGAAGATGGCTGTTGGCTTCCACGTTTTGCCGTTGTCAAAACTGATGTCGATGGACTTGATGCCGGCGAGGTTCCCGACGGCGTAACCGAAAAACTCAAAGCTGCGCGCAGAGATTGTGGCGCGGTCTTTCAGATCGGTAAAACGCGCGTGCGCACAGCGCTCACATTCGTCGGACCATCCCTGGCTTTCCCAGTAGCCCAAGTGCGGCTTTTTAAGGAGTTCGATGCGCGTCACCCATTTGGGCTGCTTCATGCCGAACTTGCCGGGGATGAAGATACGGACTGGATAGCCGTGCACCGGCGGAAGGTCTTCGCCGTTCATCTGCCAGGCGATAAAATTCTCTTCGTTCCACAGGCGCTCGAGCGTATGCCCGGTGGAGAACCCGTCGGCGGCGTAGATGGCCGCATGAGTCGCGTCCCCGGAAGGTGTTGCGCGCTCGATCAGCGGCTTCAGCGGCGTGCCGATCCATTTGGCGTTGCCAAGCGCCGTCCCGCCCACAGGATCGGAAATGCACTCAAGGGTGTAAACTTTTCTGATACGCGGCAGCTTCAACAGGTCCTGGTAGTTCAGAGTGAGGGGATGTTCAACGAGGCCGTCAAACTTGAGTTGCCAGTTGTCGCGATCAACGGTGGGCGTGCCGCCCTTGGAGGTGACGTAGAATTCGTCGTTGGGCGTAATGGCCATCAAGGCGGCCTGGCTGCCAAACTGCTCGTAGGCTTTGACCGAGAGCCTGGCGGGATCACGCATGCCGTTCATCCATCGGCTGGTAAGGGAGTACTCAAGCAGCCCGATACCGCCCGCGACCGCGCCAATAATAAGTGTTCGCCGTTCCATAATGGTATCTTAGATGTCTGGCTGAGCCCCCAAGTTCCATGATATCGCGAAGGGCGGAGGTCTCGCCTGAATAATTCGTTCCAAAGCCCGCCAGAGGCTGGCCGCGTTCGAGCTCGGTTGGCAAGTTTTTATGATGTGGTGGCGCCGGTCTACGGTTTTTGGTCGTCACTGTTCGAGGCTCGCGCTGCACGCCAAGCTTATGAAGTGGCCGGCCTTGCCGGGGGTGAGCGCGTGCTTGAAGTTGCAGTCGGCGGCGGCGAATTCTTCTGTACGCTGGCGAAGACAGCTGGGCTGAAGCGGTGCGCCGGCGTTGATCTTTCCGCGCCGATGCTTTCCCGCGCGCGGAGACGGTTGGCCGCCGCAGGCGTTGAACGGCGCAATCTGTGCCGGGCGAACGGACTTTCTTTGCCGTTCGGCAACGCGACGTTTGATATTCTCTTTAATCTTTATATGATCGATTTGTTGATGGAAGGAGATTTTCCCGGCGTGTTCAAGGAGTTTGCTCGCGTCCTGCGGCCCGGCGGGCGGCTGATTGTTCTGAGCATGGCACGGCAGTCGCGCGCGGTGAATGCCATCTGGAGGTGGCTTTACCGTCGCTCGCCGCTGATGACAGGAGGCTGCAGGCCCGTGCCCGTTGACGTACTCCTGGCGTCAAACGGGTGGAAAATCGATTTGCGCGAAGTGATTACACAGTGCAGGTTCCGCACAGAACTAATTGTGGCGATCTTTGCGGCGGGAACAGGGCAATGATTGAGTCCCCTCGTGTAAATCACCGTTGGCAGTTCTGCTCGCGGTGCAACAATATGATGTTTGAATATTACGCGTCGGCGGACGGGCACTTTGGCCTGGTATCGCTTTCGGGAAGCAAGGAGATCGAAGGGTCACGGCCAGGGCGTGAAATCAAGTGCCGGAAGTGCGCTGCGCACTATCGCCTGCTGGATCGCCTGGATGCCATGGGGCAGGCTGCGAATCGGGTCTGATGTCTTCGGTTCTGGCAGCAAATTCATTGCAATGGAAGAACTTCGACTGACACCGGATACCATTGGCGCTTACCTTGCCGGGCAGGGTCTCGCCGGCGATCCTGCAGCACTTTCCATCCGGGAACTTGGGGGCGGGGTTTCAAACCTTGTTTCCCTGATCGAGGGACCCGGCATCCGCTGGGTTGCCAAGCAATCGCTCGGCAAGCTGCGCGTCACAGACAATTGGGTCTCGCAACGTGAGCGGATCTTCCGGGAGGCGGCAGCCATCCAGTCGCTCGGCTCGATTCTGGACAACGCCGTCCCTCGGGTAGTTTATGTGGACCACGCGAACTTCCTTTATCTGATGACTGCCGCTCCGGCTGGTTCGGTGGTCTGGAAGAAGTCGCTGTTGGACGGACAGGTCCGGGTGGATGTTGCGCAGGCGGCTGGGCATCTGCTTGCCACCATGATCACCGCCAGCCAGCAGGACCCTGGGTTCCGGGAGCAGTTTGCCGACCGCAATGTGTTTGAGGAGCTAAGGATCGATCCGTATTACCGA
>JAJYJL010000708.1 GCA_021789565.1 Acidobacteriota bacterium | reverse complement strand
TGTTTTGGCCTCGCGGAAGGCCAGGTAGAACTTGTAATCGCGCACATTAATTGGCGGGAACTGGAGCCGTTGCAAGCCCGTTACGCACTTATCCCGGACGGAAATGGCGCCGCGCCCATTGAAGAGGCGCAACATGCGGTCCGTGAACACAATCTGGCTGCGCGGCATGCCCAGCACCTCTGGGGTAAGCCAGTCCGCCGTGCCAGCCGGGGCTTGATATTCGCGCCCGGGAACTCCCCAGGGAATATGCACCTGGGCCATGGCTACTGTGGCCGCCAGCAGGGTTGCGGCAATCAGTTTGATCAGGTATTGCGCCTTTAGGTTCATATGCTCCTTTGTTCCGTCGCCTGCAGACTTGGTCCCAAACTTATTTTTCTTCCAGCAATAAGTCAGGCCGTTCGCGCCGCCCTCAAAACCTTGTCCACCAGCGATCCGGGCCCCGCGGCCTGCTTCAAATCCTGCCCCTCGATGGCTGCCGGGATCGACCAGAGAATCATGTTCTGGTAGTAATCGGCGCCGTAGATTCGTTTGCCCGTGTCTCCGCTGACCACGTTCGGCTGCGTCCAGGTATATCCGTACTTTACCGAAATTCCCTCCAGACAGGTCCTGAGAACATGCAGGCCAACAGCTTTTTGACCGTTGTAGATAAAAGTTGCGGCCAGCATATACACCTCCGGGGGAAAGTAGCCGTAGGTTCCATAGCCAACGCGGGCAACAGGCTTGCCGTCGGGTTCCGTAAAGTTTGCCGCCCCATAGCGGTTGATCGCTACACAAGTCTCTTTAATCGTGTCGAGCGCAACAGGCACACGGTCCTTTTGGAAGACTCCGGGCAGCCCGTGATAATTCGCCATCCATTCTCCATCCAGTTGGTAGCCGAAGATCAAGTCTGATTTCTTGTTCAGCTCCGGCTCGTAGTAGCTCAAGTAATACTTGCCGGCCCACAGCTTCGATTCCATCAGGTTGCTTCCTGTTTCAATCCATTGCCGGCACTGGCTGGCAAAGGACTGGTCGCCCATTTTGTTTGCCATCCGCTCGGCCATTCGCAGCATGGCCAAGTGAACTCCTCCCACGTGCGGCGTCATGCCGAACCAGCCGTTGCCTTCAAACCAGTCCAATCCGCCGCCGGGCTTGGCATGAGGCTGGGTCGGATTGCGGTCGCCCGCCGGAACGCTGATAATTCCTTCGGGGCCAGGGCGCAGATTGATTGTGTAGACCACCGCTTTTTTCAAAGAAGGATAGAACTCCTTCAGGATTTCGTCGTCGCCGGTTGTCTGCCAGTAGCGGTCAAACATATCCACATAGCAAGGCCCGTTGAGCGTGTTTTGGTAGCCTGGCGAGGGAGTGGCCATGTCGCAGGGATCGGTGTCGTTATATCCTTCCGCCGCGCCCGCCGTGCATCCGCCAAAGACCCAGGGCGGAGCGCCATCCGGGAACTGATAGCCCTTATATCCGTTCAGGGTTGACCGGGCCAACTCGGGGAAAAAGTAAACCAGCGGCACGTTTCCGTAGAAGCTGCACGGGATGCACTCGATCTGCGGGCACTCGCGCGGGCACTCGCTCATGCCGAACAACCCATCATCCGCTTTTACCCAGTCTTTGAGAGGCGGCTTGGCCTGCGCCCAGTAGCCTGTCTTGGTCATCAGGTGCAAGATGTTCACCAGCGATTCGCGCAGCCACACGGGATAAGATGGGTCGCTATAGATCGCCTGCTGCCAGGAAAGGACGCGCTTCAGCAGGCTCGCATGGTGCGTGGCCAGGTCCTCGACGACGGCGGCAGCGTCTTTATATTTCCGGGCGTACATTCGTTCAAAAACGTTGTGCTTCTCTCCTTTCCACAGCGGCGAATACCATGCCAGAACGAAACGGACCACTTTTTCTTCGCCGGGCGCCACTTCAAAATCCGCCGCCGCCGAGCCGCTGAAATCGTTCTCAGCGCCTTTGGGCAGGTGGCCTCGAATCCCTTGCCACTGCTGCCCGGTTGCGTAGTCGTATCCTGGCACCCAGAGCCCTCCGCCCCACCGGACTTTTTCCGAACCTAATACGCCGATGGCGTAGCCGGTCCCTGTGTCAGCGCTGACCGAAAGCGCCTGAAATCCCTCTCCGCGTGTTTCTTTTCGCCGAGCCGGAACGGATCCCTGCGCAACCGCCTCGGAGGCCCCGAACAAGGGAAATGGTATCCGCGGGCTCGTGCGGGAAATTTGCGCTTCCGCTTGCGTGGGACCGGGAAAGCTGAAAGCCAGCGTGCACTTTTGGGTTTCCTGTGAAAGGTTTCTGACGTGAACTTCAAACACTGCTCCCGGTGTGTTGGACAACTCAGCGTCGCCTGGGATAAAGGGCGCCCAGGCTCGCAGCCCCGCGCTCAACGGCCCCTCCAATTTGTATTCCAGGTCCGCGACCGGATAATGGCCCCAGTAATGAATGTCCTTGGCGCTTTCAATGCCCGTCACCGGACGCGTGGACAAAATCCAGGTGCGCCCGCCGCCGCTCAACCCTAAGAAACCGTATTGCATCGGCCCCCGCGTGGGAACACCGGAATTGAAGAGGTTGCAAAAGCCGAAGGTGCCATCCGTATCGAGGTCGAGCGCCGCGGTCGCAACGCCTCCCAACGGCATTCCGTTTGGCACTTCATCCGTGCGCCGGTACACGATGCCGCAGGCAGGCTCCGTAAACCCCGCGGCATCGAACTGCGCCCATTGTTTGCTTGGGACTTGTGAGGGAAACAGCTCATAGCCGTGTTCTTTATGGAACAGCGTGGCCGTCTCTTCACCGCCGCCCTTGCCGGAAGTTGAGGGCTTGCAGTTCAACATCAGGCTTCCTGAAACGGCTGTTACCCCCAATACTGAGTTTCTGATAAATCGTCGCCTGTCCATTTTTCTTCCTCCGTATTCAATGCGGGCTGCCTGATTCGTTTCCCACTTTGCAGCACGCTTCTACCCGTTTGCAGACGAGGAATCGTCGCCAGCATATAATTCAATCCCGAGAGAACCCACAACGGTATCAAAACACTTCTTGCCTTAAAAGCAGTTTTTTGAAACCGGTATTGACGGAGGAATCTATTGATTTGAAGCGAGATAGGTCGTGCATTGGCGCCTTGAAGATTTTGTTGGATGGAACTCCGCGGCGCTGGTATCCCATGCGATGCTTTTTTGCATCTAACGGAATGTGCTTTCCGGGATTGAATGTGCGGCGGGTAAATGTTCAGCCCCGAAATCGCAAGAGCGGGCAAAAACGAAGTGAATGTCTGGTCAAGGTTGAGTCCGATTTCAAAAGCGGGCTCAGGGGAAAGAATATCCTCTTTTACCTGCTCACGTCGCCTGTTTCACATGGGTTGTTGCCTCTGCGAGGCGGCGGCAAATTAATTGGCAGTTTGCGGCTTCCAATTTAAAGATAATGGAGGAACCATGGCACAACAACTATTCGACAGACGCGCCAACCCGGATTTCCCACTCGAACGAAAACCCAGACTGCTCATCGTCGATGAGAAGGAAGAGGATCTCCGTGAATACTCCGAGATGCTGCGAGGCCTTGATTACAACGTAAGGCCCGCCACCTCATATTCCGACGCCGCTGCGCTCTTGGAGAAGGAACCGTTCGACCTGGTTATCGTTGACCAGGGAAGCGAGGATTTTGGGGGCCGGGCCGTGCTCTGTCGCGCGGTGGAAATTGACCACAAGACCCCCGTGCTTGTCTTGACCGGAGTTATTGACCCTGGCTGCTGCATCAGCGCGCTGGATCTGGGCGCGCGCGAATATGTCCAAAAAAACCTGACCCGCTCTGAATTGCAAGAGCTGGTGGCCGAATACCTGGACCCCCCCATAGAATTCTCTTCGGCCCAACCAGAGTCGCTGTTTGATTCCGACGGCGCGAACCTTGAACGCTGGCGCAAGGCCTCGTGAGAGCGAGAGGCTTTCTCCAATTTCGTATGCCATCAACCTGGCGGCGATCTGGGCAAGGCGTCATTGCAGCCTTGCCTCGGGCGGCCTCATCCATCCATCTGCTCCGGCGGACGGCCCTGCCATGTGCTCCAAATGGCAGCGCTTTTCGCGGCTTTTTTAACCCAACCAGCCGGCATTGACCCCGGTCTAATAAGGGCATAAATTAAAGATAGAAGAGGAGTGCAGGCTCTCTGTCAAGCGATGCGTGCCCACCAGGCTGATCGAGCGCGAGCATCCGAAGTTGGAGGTGAGCCATGTTGAAAATTCAACGGATACTCTGCCCCACAGATTTCTCCGAATTTTCCGAAAGAGCTTTTGACTACGCATTGTCACTGGCTCAGCATTACGGGGCCGAAGTGCTCTTGCAGCACGTTGTGAGGCCCCTGAACATTGGCTATCCGGAATATGCTCTTCCGGACGCCGTCAGCGAATTTTACGGCGAGTTGTGCGAACATGCGGAAGATCAGCTCCGCGAGTTTGCGAAAGCTCACGCGCCGGACGGCCACCCCACGCGAGCGATTGTGGAGGAGGGAGGCGTGACGGAACGCATCCTGGCGGTGGCAAAGGAACAATCCGTCGACCTGATCGTGATGGGGACGCATGGCCGCAAAGGGTTTGAGCGGCTGGCGCTGGGCTCGGTGACAGAAAAGGTTTTGCGGAAGGCCCATTGCCCGGTCATGGCGGTGCGCAAGCCGGAGCATTCTGCTGCGGCCCGCGCCAAGGGCACGGAACCCATCCGACTCGACCGAATTCTGTTTTGCTCGGATTTCTCGGCGTGTTCCTCCCGGGCTTTTGAATACGCCCTTTCGATCACGGCCCAGTACCATGCGGAGCTTTCGCTTCTTCATGTCATGGAGCGCGAGCCCTCCGAAGCGAACCTTCAGGCGGAAACCGAAAAGCTGAGGAAACGGCTTGAAGAACCCGTCACGGAAGAAGCACGAAAGCTCTGCAAGATTCAGTCGGTTGTGCGCGCCGGGATTCCCCACCAGGAGATTGTCCGCCTCGCTCAGGATACACAGGCTGCCCTGGTGGTTGTCGGTGTCCATGGGCATCATGCCCTGGACCTCGCGCTTTTCGGTTCGACGACATACCGGGTGATTCAGCTTGGGCCTTGCCCGGTTTTTGCGGTCCACGATTGACTTGCGGGATGCCGGCTGCGGAGCATTCTTCGGTTTCCACGCCAAAGCCGGAGTTGGGCTTCCAGCGCGCTCTGGCGGGTAACGTTCAGCAGATGCGCGGCAACTGCTCGCTGATCATGAGATAGACAATCCGGCTGCCGCCGATCTCGGTTTTCATCAGAACCAGCGGAGTGTGCTCGGCGACCACGGTTCCAACGAGGCGCGCGTCCCGGCCGAGCGGGTGAGCGCGCATTTTATCCAGCACGGCCGC
>JAJYJL010000707.1 GCA_021789565.1 Acidobacteriota bacterium | reverse complement strand
GGCTGACCTCATTTCGTAGGAGGAAACCGTGGAGCACCAGCGTTTCGAGGGCGAGCGCACCCTGATGCGGATCCACATTGGCGAGTCGGACCGCTGGGAGAACAAGCCGCTCTATCAGGCGATTGTGGAATTGTTCCGGCACGAGGGGTTTTCCGGCGTCACGGTACTGCGGGGCGTAGGCGGCTACGGGTCCAGCAGCCGCGGCCGGGGCCTTTATCACACCACGAATATCCTGCGGCTTTCGCAGGACCTGCCGATTGTGATTGAGGCCGTGGAATATACGGAGCGGATTGAAAAGATCCTTCCCAAACTGGATGAAATGGTTGACGGCGGGCTCATCACGCTGGAAAAAGTTCGCGTCATCCTCTACCGTTCTGCGAAATAGGCTGCGCGCCGCAGGGTTGCTGTGAGGAACTGGCCATGTCAGACCGACCATTGCATTCCTTGATCGGCCAAAACCATCGCCGCATACTTTCTGTTCGCCTGCGGCTGCTGGAAGAATATTCCAACCACCTGCTGGACCTGTTTCACCCTTTTGAATCAGTGCTTACATCCCGTTCTTCATTGCCCGATGAGATGGCAGAAGAGTTGGGGAATCAGATCGCAGCTCTCCATGCCAAAATCCGCGACATGAAGGCGGAACTGGGTCTCGAACGTTCCCACCGGAGCGCACGGCGTGAAGCCGCTGCGCTGGTTTCGACCATGATCACTTACGTCGAGGAGCTTCACCCACAGTATCTGAAGGGATATGCTTCCATTTCCGATCCCATCAGCCGTTATTTGAAAGAAAGTCTCAAGGGACTTTCGGAAACACTCGACAAGATCAGCCGGACTCTGAGACACGACTCATAACGTTTTCCTGCCGGCAAGCATTGCCGCTAAAATCAGGGGGAGTAGCGAGTACGCACCGCAATCTCTGAGGTGGCTGACGAGGAGCCTGGCGAGTGAACAGCGAAAACCCATCTGCGCCTGCAGCGCGAAACACTGAAACAACTGGGAAACAGCCCGCAGCATGGCTCAATCGCAACGTTGTTGGCATGGGCGTCACCAGTTTGCTCTCTGACGTCAGCCATGAAATGGCCACAGCCGTCCTGCCTGGTTTTCTGATGGCCCTGGGAGTTTCGGCTGCCGCGCTTGGCTTGATCGAGGGCGTGGCGGATGGTGTTTCCAGTTTCGTCAAGCTGGCGGCCGGATGGCTTTCCGATCGCGCCGGGCGCCGCAAGCCGATCGCGGTCGGCGGATACTTCATCACTGGAACTTCCACGGCGCTCTTTGCACTTGCGGCCGGCTGGCCGCTGGTGTTGTTTGGCCGAGCGTTGGGATGGTTCGGACGGGGCGTACGCGGACCGGCCAGGAACGCCATCCTTGCCAGTTCGGTCCCGGCGGAATCGCGTGGCAAGGCATTTGGATTCGAGCGAGCCGGTGACACCGTGGGCGCGATTCTCGGCCCGCTGATTGCCGTGGCCCTGCTGGCACACTTTCATCCCCACGCAGCAGGACCCTCAGCTCCTTTCCGAACCATCTTCGCTCTCACGCTGGTTCCCGGTCTCGCCTGCGGAATTGTGTTTTCTCTGCTGGTCCGTGAGAAGTCCATCCCCGGCAAGCCGGCAAAATTCTTTGCAGCGGTCAGGGGATTGCCGGCAAGCTTTCGCCGTCTCCTCGTCGCTGTGGGAGTTTTTGGCATGGGCGACTTTGCTCACACGCTGATGATTCTTGCGGCCACTCAGCTCCTTTTGCCCATGTGTGGCATGGCCCGCGCCGCTGAAATTGCCGCGCTGCTCTACGTGGGGCACAATGTCGTTTATGCGGCGGCGTCTTATCCGGTGGGCGCGCTTTCCGATCGCATGGGTCGCCGCGGCCTGCTGGCGGTGGGATTCCTGGTGGGCGCACTGACGGCCGCTGGACTTGTAGCGGCGTTTGCCTGGGAACTGAGGTCGGTATCTTATTTAGCCGCGGTATTTGCCGTCGGCGGATTTTGCATGGCATTTGAAGAGGCCCTTTCCGGGACGCTTACTGCGGACCTGGTGGAGCCCACTGTGCGCGGCACAGCATATGGAATGCTGGGCGCGGTGAACGGCGTGGGCGACGTCGTTGCCAGCGTGCTGGTGGGGGGATTGTGGACACTGGTCTCGCCCGCCGCTGCATTTGCTTATGCCGCGGTTGTCATGCTGGCCGGAGCACTGCTGGTTCTGAGACTTCGGTGAAATAAGCGACCTTGAAGCGGCAGTGTGCCTATTCGCTCTCGCCGCCGAAAATATAAATCCCGCCCAGGTGGACTTTAAGCCAGATGTTCTGGGTTCCGTAGGGGTTCCAGAAGAGCACCTTCTTGCTGAATCCCGTGTCGTTTTCTCCGTGCAGGTTGCTCTGGACGTTGCCTAGCCAGGTTTTTGCGCGGACAGACCTGAGTTTGTCGAGCGAAGGGACATCAATTTCCACCTGGCCGTAGTTGACCATAATCTTTTCCTGCCCGACAACTCCGCTGACCCGCACGTCTCCATCCACGCATTTCAGGAACAGGTTGCAATCGTAGGGCATGTGAATGTGGAAATTAACGGATAGCTTAGACTCGCCGCGAAAAGGGCGCCATGGCGTGCGCGGCGGATAGATGGTGCGAAGGCGGACCATTTCATCCTGCCCATTCAGCAGGATCTGGATTCGCTTGTATTGATGCTCGGCCGCCCGCTTCGACCTGGCCTCGACCACCCTCTCCGCCTCAATCTCAACATGCGGATCGTCCCATCCTGTAATATAAATGTCGCCCGTGCGGGTCTCCATGGTAAGAGTTCCACGGGTAAACAGGCGCACACGGTAGCGGGATGTCCGGCTGAATTCATCGGCCTTGAGAGGCATTGCGAAAAATGCGCTGCAAAAGCCGGCCAGGAGCAGCATTCGCAATAGGTTTCTGCCGGGCTTGCGCATTGGTTCCGTCACCTCGATGGCGTCAAAACAAAAGCCTTTTCAATGTGATGTGGCGGGTTGTACTCCTGCCTGGCTTTTGAGCGTTTCAACAACAAGTTCTTCTCTTTTGGCTTCGACTGTATTCCCCAGCTGGGTATAAACGCCTGCCAGCATTAAATGGGCGTCAATGTCATCGGGGGCGAGAGTGATGACCATTTCGAGTTCAGACTTGGCTTTCGCCAATTGTTTCTGGATCAGATAGAGCCGGGCCATGCCGAAGTAAGCTTCGTAGGCAAGCGGGCTGATCTTCGTCGCGCGGTGAAACAGCGCTTCCGCCGCACCATATTCCTTCACTGCGATCTCGGCGTCCGCGGCGCTGACATAGACGTCATAAAATTCCGGATTAACGCCCAGTTCTTCACGATACTCGTCGAGCGCAGCCATGTTGTTACCCTGCCCTGCGTAGATCATTCCCAGGTTATAGTGCGCCAGCGGAAGCTTGGGCGATGCCGCAAGCGCCTTCTTCAGTTCCTCGATGGCGAGTGGATCATTGTTCTGCTTCCGGCAGGCGATTCCCAGCATCAGGCGCGCCTTGGCATTCTGCGGGCTGGCGCCGAGGAAGGTCTTGAGCATTCCCGTTGCCTCGGCGTAATCACCGGCCTGCATATCCAGCAGCGCCAGGTCGTAGTAATTCTGGAGGATGGTCGGGTCCAGGTGGATCGCTTTGCGGAAGCTCTCTCGCGCCTCGTCCTGCAAGCCATTCTTTGATTCAGCTGCCGCCAGCAGGTGCATCAGGACGGCTGAATCCGGAAACTCCTCGACCGCGCGGCGGGCATTGGCCAACGCGGAATGGAAGTCTCCCGTTGAGATCTCCCTGCCGATCTGCTGGATCAGGGCGGACTTGGTGTCCTGCGCATATAGCAGAGGCACTGAAGCGATAAGAGCAAGGATAAGTGCGCACGCCGCCGTCAGGCGTTCTCGCCGGTTGGCCATTTGTCCCTCTCAGGGCATGTTAGGCAAGCTCTAACGACCAAGTCAAATACATACGAAATCGCGTGTGCAAAAGGCCAACCGATGGTAGGATGGGCGTTTTGCCAAGGTGTTGTATTGTTCCCGGCCTGGGGTTCTTGCGGCGCGGTGCACCAATGCCTGAAAGAATCCCCGCCGCATATTCGCATCCGGTATATTCTATCGCCTTGGCAAAAAAGGATTGTTGTACCTCGGGCCGGCATGGCAATCCGGGATTGGCGTGCGGGCAGTGAAAATCCATACATCCAAGCAATACACAATTT
Source organism: Acidobacteriota bacterium (assembly GCA_021789565.1). The sequence continues at coordinate 1,135 of JAJYJL010000707.1, read as the reverse complement.
GTCCACGCGCCGGGGGAAAGCATCAAATCCCTAAGGCAGCCAGACATAAAAGAAAGAGGCGTACATGCAAATCTTCAAACTCAAGCCTGCCACCTACAATCGCTTTCTCAAATTTGTAGCCGGCCTGGGCGGGTTGCTTTACGGCATCGACGTGGGCATTATCGCCGGGGCGCTGCCTTACCTGGAAGCAACCTCAGGGCTGAACGCCGGACAGATTTCGTTTGTGGTAGCGGCAGTGCTGTTGGGCACGGTGATCTCGACCCTGTTTGCCGGTCTGCTGGCTGACGGAATGGGCCGGAAGCGACTGATGATCCTGAGCGGCATGCTGTTCGCCGCCAGCATCCCCATTATTGCGCTGTCGCACAGCTATGAACTGCTGATTATGGGCCGGCTGTGCCAGGGTATCAGCGCCGGCCTGATCGGTGTTGTAGTCCCGCTCTATCTCGCCGAGTGCCTGGCCCCTGAAGACCGCGGGCAGGGAACCGCTATGTTCCAATGGCTGTTGACCATCGGTATTGTGGCCGCCGCCGGCGTGGGAATGTATTTCAGTTTGCGCGTGGAAGAAGTCGCCCGGCTCGGCAACGCGCAGATGCTTTTTGCGTACAAAGATTACGCGTGGCGCAGCATTTTCTGGGTGTCGCTGCCTCCGGGAATTCTCTTTGTGCTGGGTGGGTTCGCCGTGGCGGAATCTCCCCGCTGGCTATTTCGCCGAGGTCGGAGACAGCTTGCGCTGGATGCTCTCTTGCGCTCGCGTACACCCGAACAGGCACAGATAGAACTTGAGGAGATGGAAAACAACCAGGCCGCAGAACAGGTGAAGGCGGCCGGAAGGAAGGTTGCAGAAAGCTTATTGCAGCGGAAGTACGTGCTCCCGTTTATCATCGCATGCGTGATCCTGGCTTTGAACCAGACCACCGGCATCAATTCGATTATTGGATACAACACCTCCATTCTGATCCAGAGTGGCCTGTCGGACGTGCATGCGCACTGGGGCTATATCCTATTCACCGTGGTGCAGGCCCTGTCCACCGTTGTGGGTATGCTTCTGGTGGATCGCAAAGGACGTAAATTCCTTCTCTCTGTGGGTACCGCAGGAATCATCCTGGCGTTGCTCATGACGGCTTTTCTGTTCCAT
>JAJYJL010000706.1 GCA_021789565.1 Acidobacteriota bacterium | reverse complement strand
TAGGCCGGCGTAATAGCTTGTTCCGCAGCTGACAATGATCAGGTGACGGGCCTGCTGGAGTCGGTCGAGGGCTGACTCCAGGCCCCCAAGCTTGGCTACCCCTTCGGAGTGATTCAATCGCCCACGTAGCGCGTTTTCGACGGCCTCGGGCTGCTCGGAGATTTCCTTGAGCATATAGTGCGGGAACTCCCCACGATCCAGTGCTTCCAACCCCACATCGATCACTGTCGCCCTCCGATCAACACGCCGGTTCTGAAGCGTGCTGATGTGAAACTTTCCGGGCTCGAGCCGTGCTACCTCATTGTCTTCGAGATAGACAACCTGGTCTGTATGCTGGGCAAGGGCGGACGTATCTGATGCTGCCAGGGTCTCATCCCGACCGACTCCCAGAACAATCGGACTGCCCCGACGAGCCACAATGATTTCGTTTGGATGCGCGGCATGGATGACCGCAAGGCCGTAGGTGCCCTCTACCGCAAGCAGCGCCTTTCGCACACTATCTTCCAAGTCTCCTTGGTAAACGCTTTCGATCAGGTGCGCAAGAACTTCCGTGTCCGTTTCGGAATTGAAGGCGTGTCCGTCGGCCATCAACTTCTTTTTCAGGGGAAGATAATTTTCAATGATCCCGTTGTGTACTAGGAAAAGCCGCGAGGAGCAGTCGGTATGGGGATGGGCATTTGCTTCCGTCGGCTTGCCGTGCGTTGCCCAGCGCGTGTGCGCAATTCCCAGCCCGCCCTCGGGCTTTTCCTGCCAGACCTTCCGCTCGAGTGCCTCAACTTTCCCTACTGCCTTTGCAAGATATAGGCGCGCGCCAAGAATTGCAATTCCGCTTGAGTCGTACCCTCGATACTCAAGTCTCTTGAGGCCCTCTACGAGGACTCCCCTGACAGACTGATGGCCAACGTAAGCGACGATCCCACACACACAACACCTCTTTTAGGAATCAATGACTCTCCACGAGCGCCGTCGAATCACCGGAGCCTGTGTCTGCCCCCAAGACAAGGATGCCTGTTCACGAACATTTTTTCCACGCTTGTGCAACCCTTCCTGAAGGCGTTTCATCAAAATGAGTAATTCAACTCTGTGACTACCTGGGGAAGTGGTTAGCACTGGCTAGATCGGCTTTCCACTTCCTCCTTCCATTTAATAGGAACAAATCGATTTGTGACGAGTTGTTCGCTTCGGCTTAATATCCAATATTTATCTCCCGCCTGTGGGATCCTTGCCAGGTGCTTTTTCGGTCAGGTGGACTTTAACCTGTGAGCCGTTCCCAAACTTCCGGGTCAGCCAATCTTCCAGATCGCCCTTCAGAAATTGCAAGTCGACCCTGAATCCAGCTTCCATTAATCCGTCGGAAATGGGGAGAATGTCGTCAAAAGCGCTGCGTCCGGTAAAATTCCTCATGCAAAAACTGTCCAGCCAGTTGACCGGACATTCCCTTCCTCCGCCAGGCTCCAGGACTTCGACCCGGATTTTTCTGGCAAACACTCTGGCCCCCTTATCGCGGAAAGAGCGTCTCTTGAGTCAGCAGAATCTTATAAATGTCGAGGCCCCCATATTTTCTCCACAGGATATCACATGGCGCCCGTGATAAGCACGCCCTGCCTGGCCCACGCTACCACCGGAACATCGACAACCATCGATTTTTCCGAGTTGACTCTCCTGGACCCAAAGGTGGTGTCGGCGCAGGCAGAGATGCCCCATTGATCACTGCTGAGGGGTTTAGCTCGAGCAATAGATCCGCAACCTCCTTGCCCCGCGTGGAAGCGACCTTCTTGTAACAGGAAGAAAGTAGGGGAGGCCGGTGCCTAAGGTCATGTGCATCTGAGGCAAAGAAATGAACCATGTTTCGGCCGAGCCACTCCTCGGCGAGTGTCTGGGCCCTCAGCCCAAATCGCCCCACGTAGGACATTGCCGTGATTTGAGTCAGACATCCTCGCAGGGCCCAGTGGTAGAGCAGTTCCGGCTTGCGCTGGATTACGGGGTTTCGCTCCGGATGGGTCAGGATCGGAGTGAAACCCGCCATTTCAATCTCATAAAAAACATTGTCCATCTGCTCCGGAATAAAGTGGTCGGCGAACTCCACCAGCAGGTAATGGGTATTGTTGATCGAGAAGTCAGACCCGTTTTCTGACAGTTTCCGCAGATTGTCGTACGAAAGATGGAAGTCACAGCCCAGCAGAAGTTTCGGTGAATTTCCTACCGCAGCCTGAAGCTCTTTTAATTTGGCTCGATTCGCCTGGGGGTCAAAGCTGTACTTGTAATTGCAATGCGGCGTGGCGACCAGATGTGTGGTGCCATCCTTTGCCGCCATCTGACACATGGCCACTGCGACATCGAAGGAATTGGCCCCATCGTCGATTCCCGGAAGCGGATGGCAGTGGATATCAATCATATAATGTTTCCGAGGGAGGGGCTGCGATAACCCGCCTTTCCAAACGAGACAATAAGCCTGAGTTCCTGCCTTCCCTCTGCCCTATCACAACTGAATTCCTCACTTTAACGCAATACCCTGCGTGGAGGTCAAGCGAACTGCCCATCGTCTGGCGGCGCGGTCTGCTACGTGCATCGGCGAGGTTACCCCAGCCCCGGTGCTATTAGCCTGCCGATAAGTCAAATAGTCCAGTGTCGACATCCAAGATTTGGATTGTCCGCCCATACTTCGGAGAGGGCGAACTCAGCACCCGGAATGCAAATTAGTGCATAGGAACCGTCACATACTATCCAAAATTTGGTATTTTTGAGTTCTAAATTCCGAATACTATATTCCGAACGCTCAAGGATGATGCCCATTTGGTAAATCGTTATTACTTGATATTTAGGCTATCTGATTAGAAAGGAATAACTTGAAGAAAAGTCTTTTGGCGGTTCTCATTCTAGGTGGTTTGGCTACTCTCGTGCCCTACCACGTGCAGAGCTGGCCTTGGTTTACCTCTTCGGAGGCACTTCAGGAGCAAGCTCGGAGATTAGACCCAAGACCCGACGCTTAGGGGGAAACGAGAATTTCCCCCTTTTTTTTCTCCCCCCACCGTAACACCCACATTTCAAAATCTCCTAAGCAAGGGGGATGCCCCGGGAGGAGTAAGACAGCCCACAATCCAATACAAATCGCGCTTCATTACAGTTGCTCCGAAATTCGACGCTACGCATTGCCGAATAGATATCCTTCGATTAGGATGGTAATTTCAAAAGCCGATGGCTGAAATATCAATCGACGGTTTCGTTAAGCAGAAGGTTCAGGCTGTACAGGACTTTATATTCCTGCTCGGCAACTCGATTGCTAACCTTTTCAGCTCACCACGCTACATCGTTGACACACTTATCCAAATGGATGTAATCGGGGTGGGGTCACTTCCCATTGTTCTGCTAACAGGCTTTTTTACGGGCGGGGTCCTTGCACTGCAGACCTATCGAACCTTGAGTACCTTTGGAGAAGTTTCAATCCTGGGACAAGTTGTTTCGCTCTCGGTAGTGCGTGAATTGGGGCCTGTTCTGACGGCCCTGATGGTCGCAGGCCGGAACAGTTCTGGTATTGCATCGGAGATCGGTTCTATGCTTGTCAGTGAGCAGGTTGATGCCATGCGGGCACTGGGAACGGATCCGGTTCGCAAACTGGTCACACCTCGCCTGTTTGCGGCCGTCATCACACTGCCGCTCCTTACCATCCTGGCGGATTTCTTCGGCATGCTGGGGGGATTTTTTGTAAGCTTTTATACGGTGCACCTGACTTCGGTGGAGTACTGGACTTACGCTTATCAGGCACTCACGTTTGAAGACGTGACGCAAGGTCTCCTGAAACCTTTTCTCTTTGCCGTAATTGTAGCGCTTGTAGGATGCTACTTCGGGCTCACCACCCGGGGAGGTACGGAGGGTGTGGGCCGTTCCACGACCCAGGCCGTCGTGGTGGCTTCGGTATTGATCCTCATCGTGGATTTTTTCGTCACAAAATTCCTGATCGCGATTCACTTCTTTTGATGATCATCGGCGGGTCGTGAAACTGCAGAAGTCGTTTCTCAACACCGGTGGAAATGGTTTGCCGTACCGGATCCGCTGGTATCACTCAGCAAGGTTTCGTTAGCGCATAGAATGAAATCACCGGCCGCAATTGAGTTCCAGAGCGTCTGGCTTTATTTTGACGAGAAGCCGGCGTTGTCCAACGCCTCCTTTATTGTGGAGCATGGTGAAACCCTGATCCTGCTGGGCGCTACCGGGTCCGGCAAATCTGTGATTCTGAAGCTTGCACTGGGGTTGATGAAGTCTGATGAAGGCAAGGTGATTGTGGAAGGGCGTGATCTTGGACCGATTGCCGAGAAGGACATGCGTGACATTCGACAGCGGATGGGAATTGTCTTCCAGGAAGGTGCGTTGTTTGACTCGCTTTCCGTTTATGAAAACGTCGCCTACCGATTGCGCGAGGAAGGGGTTGAGGACGAGGAATCCATCGAGGGCCGCGCCCGGGAAGTCCTCAGCTTTGTTGAACTGGAAGCGGCTATTGACAAAATGCCATCGGAGCTGTCCGGAGGCATGAAGCGCCGGGTTTCCATTGCGCGCGCGATTGTAAATGATCCCCCGATCATGCTTTATGATTCCCCAACCGGCGGTCTTGATCCGGTCACGGCGCAGACCATCAATATTCTCATTCTTAAGCTTCGGGACGTCCAAGGAGTCGGTTCCATTGTGGTGACGCACCGACTGCAGGATGCCTTCTGGCTGGCCAGGTTTGCGTACTCAAAGGATACCGGCGGCCTGGTTCCTGTCAGGGGAAACGGGGTGAGAACACAGGCAAGCGCCACGAGATTTCTTGTGCTGCGGGAAGGGTCGGTCTATTTTCACGGTTTACCGGACGAAATCGTTTCCACCCGGGACCCATATCTTCGGCAATTTCTCCGGTAAGGTCGCCCGAGGCTATTGGTTGGACTAAAATGAAGGCTCTTGGGAGTGATTCTGGAAGGGAGGAATTATGCCTCAACGCAAACAAGTTACATGGATCCAGCTCCGCGTTGGAGTGCTCATTATTTCAGGTCTGATTGTCTTTGCCGTTGGAGTGTTCTTTATCAGCGGCCAGCAGACACTTTGGTCCCGCCATTACACCCTCAAGACTTATTTCTCCGGTGCGGAAAGCCTCCGCGACGGCGCACAGGTCAGGCTTGCGGGGATCGTGGTTGGCAACGTGACCGCCATTAAGCTCTCTCCCTACACGGACCCCAGCCGGGCTGTGCAGATCGACATGAAGGTAACGCAAAAATACCAGGACCAGATCCGAAGGGATTCCCAGGCTACCATTGAAACCGTGGGGTTGCTGGGGGAGGCCTACGTGGACATCAGCC
>JAJYJL010000705.1 GCA_021789565.1 Acidobacteriota bacterium | reverse complement strand
GAATGAGAGATTGGCGATATTACGATCGAGAAGCGGCAGACTCTGGATGTACTGGTTGTTGACGGTGGTTCCCAGAGCGGCGCTCACCGTGTTAAGGAGTGGCGCCGCACCCTTCACTTCCACGGTTTGCTGGGTACTCCCGACTTCTAGTGTGACGTCCTCATCTGTCTGGGTACCGATTCGAAGCTCCAGCGATGGAAAAATCCACGTCTTGAATCCAGACTTCTCAACCTTCAGGGTGTAAGTGCCCGGCTTGAGGTAGTTAAAAATGTAGAGGCCCGCGCTGTCGGTTTGCGTCCTGGTCTGGACCTGTGTTGCTACAGCTGTCGCGGTTACAGTCGCTTGCGGAATGACCGCTCCGGTGGGATCCTTTACAGTCCCGCGCAGCAACGCCGTATCTGTGCCCTGCGCCCATCCCGGACCAGGATGCATGCCGCATACGACCAATGCCGCCAGCATGCAGGCCGCTAACGTGGAATGGAAGGCGAAGCCTTGAAGTCTACCAAGGAAACGAATTCTGCTGCTGTGGCCACTTGGTGAAGCGGAATTTGCTGGCATTCTTCCCTCCTTACTAAAGTTCAGTCCCGAGATTCCCGACGATCACGAGCAAAACCAAAATTAGGAGAGACTGCGTCTCACACAAATTGTAGGAACGTGTTTTGCAACTATCTCTGTAACACCTTTATGTGTGCACTTGTAACGCGAATGGATTACATTGTCAAGGACTTTTTCCATTCGTTTCGCATTTGAAATCAAACGTAAGGTAAATTGGCCTTTCGTTTGTAGCGCGAACCCGATAGAACGGCAGCAATCACTTTGTACAATCGGTTGAATAGAAAGAGAACGTAAGCCTCTCAAAGCCGAAGGCCTTGTCAGTTCCACGAAAGGCAATTGGTTCATGGGGTCAGGCGCTGCTTCTTGCAGAGGCGCTTAATCAAGCCAAATCGCTGCACCTTTATCTATTTCAGGGACGACGGCGCGAAGGCGCGCGCCGGCCAGTGCTGCTGGAAGTTCCCGGGCCTCTCCCAGGAAAGGCAACAGGAATACCTTTCGACCCTCGCTCGCTGGAAGGAAAACTTCGACGTTTCTTTCCGGAATCTGCCTTGCGACCTTGCGCGACTGAAGGCCTTTGAAGTTGGCCAGGAAAATGTGAATTTTGCCGTTGACTCGCGCTGTCTGGGAAGTGACGAAAGGCGAGGCCTTGACCTCTACGGATGAATTGACTTGGAGGGGTTCGATCACGGTTGCATCGAAATCATGTCGAAGCGATTGGAAAGTCTGCCCTTCCGCCTCACCACGAGCGGCTGCCAGGCTGAACTCTTTGCTCAAGGCTAGCCAATAAGCGCGGCCTGGGCAACCAGGAAGGTAGGTATACTTCGGACTGGAAGTGCTTGTCGACTTCTTTCCCGGGTTCGGAATTCCAAGGAATTGGTGCAAAATGTTTGACGGGCGCGCCAGGCCAGTTTCGTCGAGTTGCCCGGAGTGGCCTGTGACGATCAGGTTTCCTCCGGATTTCGCAAAGGATTCCAGCGCGGCAAGTTCGGAGTTGCTCAGGCAACTGGCGTCCGCTAGAGCTAGGACCGGCCCGCGGAAATCCTTGAGTGTTCGCGGCGTAACAATTTGAAACTCGCGATGCGAATGCATCAGTAATGCCATAAGCCCGAAGTAGGAATCGAGGAATTCTTCCGCAAAGTAGTCCCTGGTGCGCGGCGAGAAGTAGACGCCGATGGGGTGGATGGGCGTCCGGGTATTGTAGAACGTCTGTTCGTGCTCTTCGATCCAGGCGAAAATCTTCTTGCGCATTGCGATATCATTCGAACCGGACATTACATGGCCGTATACGTCCCAGCAATTTGTTCCTGCCGTAAGTTGGGCGGAGAAAAGGTTCTGCATTGCGTCGCCTGGACTGATGCCTTTGTCGCCGTCCCATGAATAGCTCAGCAGCCAGGTGGGCTTTGCGCCAGCAAAGCTGCGAAAGCTGTACATGCCGATCATAAAATGCAGCCAGTCGAGCGGCGTCTTTCTCGACGCGTTGCCGATGCCACTCCATTCGTACTCGTGCGCAACGAGGTCAATCACATTGTAGAGTTGATATACGTCGGAACCAACTCGCACGGCCTCAAACTCAATGCCCGGATAAATTTCCGCAATGGTTACGGCACGGGGGTTGCCCGATTTGACGTTGTCCCCAATTTCCTTCATAAACTCGGTGATCGTCGTGATTCGAAAATCGACCCAGCGGCGAAAATTGGCGTCAGAGAAATCGCCAAGTTTCAGGTCCGCCAGGGCGTTGAGGCCGGTGCGGGACTTGAACTCAGCCACAGTGTACTTGTCAAAGCTGGCCCAACTCTTCTCCCAGCCCGTAAAGTGCGTCATCCAGTATGGGATGTCCACGTAGATGCCGTCGATCCCAGTCGCCGCAATCTGGCGAATGTGTTCCATGTAGATCTTGCGCCACTCCGGGACATAGGGGCTGACCCAGACATCTTCGTCTCCTTTTCGAATCCAGAAGGCCGTGCCGCCTCCAAAGAGCGCAGGTTCGCCGGTGATCTTCCTTTGTACCCAGTCCGGGTGGTCCTTGTAGAGCGAGTGCTTCACCTTGGCGGCATTTGCCGTGATGCACTCGAGCCCGGCAACATACACAAACGCGTAATTCCCCACAGCGTGTGCCTTCTCAGCAACTGCTTTGATTGCCTTCAGTTTTTCAACCGGATCGAGAAAACTCTCATAGCGCCCTTCGACGTCGTTATCGGTTTCGATGCCGAAGACGTGCGTTTCCGTCGCTTCTTTTACAATCTGGTCAACTCGGTCCAGGCGGAGTGGGTTGCCCGAAATGCGGACATAGTGTGTCCATGGCAACGGTCTTGATGTATGGCCTGTCTGCCCTGCCGACAATCCTGGTTTGCAAAGGATGATGGCCATCCCGGCCAACTGGGCGTGAAGGAACTCGCGTCGTGAAATCATGATCAGCCTCCTCTTGGGTCACGAATCTTATCAGTATCCGATTGCACTTTCCATCCCGGCACTGCAACAGCAGAGATTCGTGATAATATTGCGCCGACTTGAGGACCAACAGAGCGATATCTTTTTAATCGGGCCCGGGTGCTTGAAGGACGTCATCGCGTGCTGTGACGGCCGCAGGTGACAACGAATTCTTGTGGAGGTCGAAAAGGATGAAAACCCTTACATTCGCAATTCTTTTGTTGGCCGCTCCATGCGTGCTGGTCGCGCAGAGAACGGTTGATCCCACCTGGCTCCATCGGAACGTCCAGCGTACACCCGAAAAAACCATGGACATCAGCACGCCGACCTGCCACTACAAACCCCTGTTTGGCGCGGGCGATTCGGAAACCAGGATTGTTCGAAGCGTTGCAAGGTTTGGTGAAGTGACGATTGACCCAAAAGGACACTGCAAAGAAGTTTCGTACTCGGCCGAGGAGCAGATTTATTACATCCTTGCAGGCGGGGGGACGCTTACCTATGGCGAACAAAAGACCCCCATCAAGAAAGATGATTTCATGTACCTTCCGCCCGAAATTCGACATGGAATGGCAAACCCCTCGAACTCGCCGCTGCGTTTTGTGGTCATGGGGTTCAAGATTCCTGAGGGCACAACGCTACCTGCGCCTCCTAAGCTCCAGATCGCCAATGCCAACGACGTCAAACTGCAAACGGACGCGGGCCACCCGGCGTCTACGCAATACCGACTGCTTCTCGGAAACAGGAAAGGCACTAATGACAGGCTCGACTGTGGTATTGTCGCGACAAGCTTGTTCATGATGGAGTTTGCGCCCGGTGGGACCAACTTTCCTCATCATCATGAGATGGCAGAGGAAATCTATCTGGTCCTGGATGGCCACGGCGACATCGCGGCCGGGGGAGGGGAAAATGGCATCGAAGGTCTGCACCCCAGCGGACCCGGGGACGCTTACTTTTTCCGGCTGAATTCTACGGTGGGCTTTTACAACAGGGGAAAAACCAAGGCGCACATTCTGGCCGTGCGGTCATGGTATCCCTTTCCCTCGCGCGGTTATCAGAATTAGATGAACTAGCCATCGAATCAGCTTGCCGGCTTGTACGGATACGATTGCGGGCGTCTCGCCTAACACGATATTTCTCTGGGACCCAAGCGCTGAGCATAGGCGCGAAGCTGGAATCACGGCCGAAGAGCAGATAAAGGTTCCCTCTATTTGCGTTAATCGACTTTTTGGATATAATCTCGCCCATGCAGCGGCGAGAGTTCATCACTTGGCTTTTGGCTTGCTCGACACTACGGTCAAGTAGGACCCTCGCTGACCATCACTATGTCTCTGCGAACCCGCTAATCGTTGAGTGTGACCTCTCGTCATTAAAGGAGCATTACGTTCCCCTGGCTGATTTTTACATACGCAACCATAAAGGCATGCCGACCACGACCCCCGAATTCCTTGCGATAGACGGCCTTGTTGGAAAGAAACTTCGTCTCAAAGCCCAGGACTTGACTCGCTTCTCGATCCGTCGCCTTAACGCCGTTCTGGAATGCGCTGGCAATACTCCGGGTGCCGGGGGTGTCAGCAACGGCAGATGGGAGGGTGTCGCACTTTCTGAGCTTTTGGGAGTCGTTAGACCGATGGCGCGTGCAAAGTACATCAATTTTTACGGGGCCGATGGTTATTCTCGCAGCGTGGCGATTCCAAAGATTAAACAGGATGGACTCCTGATTACGAAGTTTGACGGATACCCGCTCAGGCGCGAGCACGGCTTCCCTTGGCGGGTATTTCTTCCTGGCTGGTATGGAATGGATTCTGTGAAATGGGTTCACCGGATCGAGCTTGCTACTGCGCCCCTTTCCTCGAACGAAGACGAATATATGGGTCTTACCAAAGACCCTGCGGGAGACATTGTTAAGCAACCGCTACCCCGGGTATTGGTCAGGTCAATCATCACGTCGCCAACACAACAGTCTGTATTGCGCAGTGGCATCATAGAAGTACGTGGACTAGCTTGGTCAGGAACTGGTTCAATTCGGAGCGTAGAACTCAGCGTAGACAGCGGGACAATCTGGTCGCGATGTTACTTTAAGCCATCAGACCGATACGATTGGGTGGAATGGCGCGGGACATCTGACTTGCGGCGGCGAGGGAGGGTTGAATTGATCTGCCGTGCCACGGATTCTGCCGGCAACACGCAGCCCGCTAATCGTAATCCGGACCGTCTGGACGGGTACGCAAAGAATGAATACCACCATGTGAGTTGCATCGTCACGTAGAGATTTCACTCTTGATCAGAACACGTATGAGAAAATCGGTTCCGGTTCTCGGCTTTTACATACTTGGCTTTGCCCTAATC
>JAJYJL010000704.1:343-5337 GCA_021789565.1 Acidobacteriota bacterium | reverse complement strand
TCGAGGTCGTTGGGCGGTAACGAAATCGCAGCGACTTTTGCGTGGCCGCCTCCACCGAATCTTTCGCAAATGCTGGCCAGGTTCGCGTCTTTCGGGGTTGGGTTCCAGGGATTGCTTCCAACTGCGATTTTGATGCGTTCTTTGGAGCGGCTCAGCGCCACGTTATAAACCGATTCCGGAAATAGATAGTATGGAATAAATTTATTGAAGCCCTCAAAACCCTGATTGGAGAGGTCGATGAATGCGACGCCCCCGCTGATCTGAGCGCGGTCCCGGAATACGTCAATCGTTACCAGGTGTTGTTCGTACATACGTTCAAACAATGGCCGGACGCGCGGCAGCGCCGCAATTTCCACCAGCGGTCTGGAGAGAAGATCGGGAATCAGCCCGGCGACAAAATCGTTTGAGGGCACTCCCTCAATCACCAGAGTGATCTGGGTTGCGGGGTCGCGCATTTCAACCGCTGTCTTCGCATCCGGATACTGCGCACCGTCAATGATGTCCGCCCAGTGAATCATGTCCTCCAGCTCAGGGGCGCAAAAGTTGAACCTTGTGGCAGCGATGTGAGCAATAAATTTGGTGCAGGAACGGAAGGTCGGATCGTAAAATTTCTTTCCGCTTCGGTCCTGACGGAAGTGTTCGGCGTCGGCCGGCGTCAGAAAGGCGCTCTGGTGATGGTCAAACCACCAGGTGAGCTGTGGCGAGCTTGAATACTTGAAATCAACGATGACGTTTTCATCGCCGTCAAACATGCCCTCATCAAAGAGCTGGCCCGCGCGATGAAGAAGCCCGCAATAATGGAATTCCGCGTTCGGGTCAACCACTGCACGATAGAAACGCGAGAAAACTGCCGCCGAACAAGCGCCGTCAAAACACCGGTTATGGAAACAAACACGAACTTTCATTGCTATCGACCAATGCCCTCACTTCCCCTGCACGGAGAGCCACGGGCTATTCTGTAGAATTTGCTAAATTGCTCTGCTGAGGCCGAAATGTCAAGCGAAAAGAAGATCGGACGTTGCGGAGGGCCGCTTGACCAACGTGGCGGCCTTCACGGGAAATGCCACGTGAACAGCCGCGAAAAAGACTATGCCGTCTTGTCCGACTGCTGAGCGGCCAGGCTTCCAATCACCGGAAGGCCGTATTGTTCGCCGTTATAAGCCTTGTACATGAGCAAAATAACCAGCACCAGAATTACAATGGAGAAGACCATCCATGCAAAGATATCCACAATCCATCCAAGTATAGGAATCAGCGCGAGGATCGACGTCATAATTTGCAGAGCAATCGCCACCAGGATTCCAGCAAGCCCCAGAAAGAGTGCCTGAAACGCATGGAAGCGCACAAATTTGTTCTTGTTGTAGGGACCAACCAAAAGGAAGAAGATGCACGCGACCGGCCAGAGAATGTAACACAGCATCCCGGCAACGTTAAACCCAATACCCGGCAGTTCCAGAGCCGATGACGCGGCATGCCGGCTGGCGCCAGCGTCTGCAGTTCCACTCGCCGGAGACCCACATGCGCTGCAGAAGGCCGCATCGGCGGACAACGGTGCCCCGCATTTTGCACAATTTGGCGTAGGTCTTCCCGTTCCCTTTTCAGTAAACCGACTCGAGTGAAGCTCCGCTCAACTCTGCCCCGGGTTCTGCCAACTCGAACACCGAGTGATCCACTTGCTGCTTTTCATACTTAACACACTCTCGCAGACGATACAACCTTCTGGCGAGTGATCAAATGCGATTCGCCCTAGAATCCACGGTATTTATGGATTCGGAGCGCTGATACGCCCCTCATGAAGCGGCCAGGCCGACGCCGGGGGAAACCAATGGAAAGAACAATTCTAAAAGGAGGAAAAGCTGGCAGGTTCATGTTCTCAGTGGCAGGCCGTACTTTCCAAGACAGTCTACCAGTCATCAACCCAGTCTCAAACTTACGGACGCGACCGGTTTGCCAAACCGGGGTCATTTCGAACTCGGCCAGGTCGCTGCCGCACAGCGTGGACGTTGCTTTCGCCTGTCGCAAAAAACTTGTCGATGATCAACCACGTCAACAAGGCAGCAGGAAAATAGAGCGCAACCAGGAACGCGAGCAGTTCGTAGATTCTTTGCATCCCGTGACTCAGCATGAACATAAGGGACTCACATCTCCGTCTGAATCTTCGGCAGGAATCTGCTCCAGCCGTTAGAGCCGCATCGGCTCCCATACCCATTCCACCACCGGCCAGCCATCTTCGCCATAGTACTGTGGTACTACAAGCCGCGCTACTGGCATCAGTGTGTCACCTCGCAGGTGCTTGGAGTCATCGGTCCAGCGCCGATTTCCTCTCGACGACGGGCATGCCTCGGCCTTCCCCGGCCTGCACTCGAAGCCCAGCGAACCTTAATCGGCAAAACTCAATGACTTCATGACCGCCCTACCAACTAAAGCCGTGGACGCGGCTCTGGCGCAGACCCTGAGCATTCCGCTATTGGATGGCTCTTTGGACATTTGCCACTTCCCAGCTGGTGTCCGCTTCGAAAGGTTTTCTGATGACCTCATGGAAATCACTGAACAAGCAGCGGGAGACGAACGCGAAACCAAATTGATAGCTTGCGACCACCTCGACTTCGCGCCTTCATTGAATAGAACAACCGCGTCTCTACCAGGCACCCGGGCCGGGCAAAGATCGAGTGTGGTTGAAGGTATATTCGCCAAGCAGTTGTTCGCCACCCGTTTCGTCAATCTTCAGGAGGCGCATGATCATGATGCTGGTCGGCGCGGCTTTGGCGAAGGTGATCGATTCCTGGATGATCACATCGCTCGCAGAAGGATTGACGGGAATGTCCCGCATCCGGCCCTGTTCCGCACCGTGCTCGTCGCAGATTGAGAGATCAACGCGCTTTGCTCCCTTCAGGTCCGCAGCCAGGCGCCCAATCAGAATGTTGTCCTCCGCGGTCACCGTGCACTGGACGCCCCCTCCCCGCGGCGGCGCGTACTGGCGAACCCGCAAGCCCTCATCAGCCGCGCGCCTGAGAAATTCGTCGTTCACCACCATCTGCAGGCTTCCCCCACGCGCCAGGTTGCGGAGGCTTTCGGCCAGTGAGATCACTTCGCGCAACCGATCGCCGCATTCGTCGCACGCAAGCAGATGCTCTTCGACGGCGGATTCTTCTGCCTCGGGCAGTAAACCCAGCCAGTAATCGGCCAGCACCGTTGCTTCAATGGGATTTGTGCAGCTTTCCAGGCGGCCGTTGTTGCTTCTCATACAACCACCCCCATGCATTCGCGCAGTTGCCGGATCGCCCGATGGCGGATCACCCGGACGTTGGCTTCAGAAATGCCAAGAAAACCTGCGACATCCACACCGCTTTCTTCATCGTAAAAACTCATGATGATCACTGAGCGCTCACGTTCATTCAAGTTCTGAACGCAACGTTCGAGATGTTCATGGTCAACCTTTGGCAGGGCGGGCTGCACGGAAGCCGGCATCTCGGCGCCGTACTGTTCCAACAGGTGTTCTTTTCTCGCTGCCCCGCGACGCAGGTTCAGCACCGTCATGCGGCACGTGCCCAACACAAATGAAGCAAGCTTCTCCGGCTCGCGCAGACGTCCGGCACGCAGGGCTTCAAGTGTGGTAATCAGCACCTGTTGCGTCAGGTCGTCTGCGGCGTGTTCATCCCGCAGGTGCCGCAAGCCATAAAGACGGACCCTCGGTGCCATACGGCGGAACAGATCTGCCTCGGCTTCCCGGTCGTCCCCTGCACCGATGAGACGCACCAATTCCGCATCATTCAATTCGATTTCCATCAACACATCTTTTATGTGTAACGAAATGGCTGCTCGTTACACTTCCGGGTATCAGTGGGGCAACATTTTACATCATGGCAGCTCATCAAGAACGAGGAGAATGCAAATGATCGCAAGAAAAACACCAAGGAGGGAAAAGTGATCTATACCCACAAGGCTGCACCGGATATCGAGGTGCTCACGTCAAACTTTCCGATTCCGGGTTTCGGTCTGGTTCCCATCAACGCGTTTGTTATCAAGGGTTCGGAGCCTATTCTGGTCGATACAGGATCGGCCGTGGAGAGCGCGGAGTTCATGCCTGCCCTGCGGTCGGTCATCGATCCCGCTGACCTGAGGTGGCTCTGGCTGACCCACACGGACTTTGACCATATGGGCAGCTTGAATCAACTGCTCTCCGAGAATCCCAAGCTTCGCGTGATTACAACCTTTCTCGGCGTGGGCATCATGCGCCTGGCTGCACCACTGCCGATGGACAGGGTCTATCTTCTCAACCCTGGGGAAAAGTTGGCCGCGGGCAACCGGACGCTCACCGCGTTCAGGCCGCCCGCCTTCGACAACCCCTCTACCACGGGCTTCTACGATGACAAGTCGGGGATACTGTTCAGCTCCGACTGCTTTGGAGCGCTCCTTTCGGCGGTTCCCGAAAACGCGGCTGATCTCTCTGACAATGATCTGCGGGATGGCCAGGTCATTTGGGCGACGATAGACGCGCCGTGGCTTCACAAAGTGGACCAGGGCACTTTTGCGCAGGAACTGGACGGCGTCCGCAAGATGGCGCCGAAGATGGTTCTGAGCAGCCATCTGCCGCCCGCGCCGGGAAATATGACGGAACGGTTGCTGGCGTCACTCGCAGCCGCTCCGGGGGCTCAGCCGTTCGTCGGACCCAATCAGGCTGCGCTCGAGCAGTTGTTGCAGCAGATGACGCATGAACCTGCATAGCTGGCTGCCAAAGGTATCTCGGGTGGGGCACAAATTCAATCTCAACAACAGAAAAGGAGTATTCAATGAGTTCCAACGATGTCAAGGCAGTCGCCGATTTTCTTATCGCCGATTTCCAGAACGAAATGCAGATTACCCTGCGCGTCTTCGAAGCGGTTCCCACAGGCCGGCTCGATTACCAGCCGGACCCGAAGGCCAAGACCGGTTTGGGGCTCCTCCGGCACATCACGCTTGAAGATGAGTGGATACTGAACTCGGTTGCGGACGGC
>JAJYJL010000704.1:0-333 GCA_021789565.1 Acidobacteriota bacterium | reverse complement strand
ATGAATGCGGCCGACGCCATCACCCGTTACAAGCAGAAGGTTCCAGCCGCCCTTAATCGCGTCCGCGCTCTGCCCGCCGAGAAACTGACGGCGGTTATCGACCTGCTCGGCCTGATCCAGATGCCCGCCATCAACTTTCTGGCGATGGCGCTGAAGCATTCGGTGCATCACCGCGGTCAGCTCAGCACCTATGTGCGTCCGATGGGAGGCAAAAATCCGTCAATCTACGGCCCGACGGCTGATACTCAACATCAAGTTGTTTGAAGGGTGATATCTCTACGTAGCGGCTTCCTGTGTTGCGGGTGGGCGGCGGGAGAACATTTCTTCAATCAG
>JAJYJL010000703.1 GCA_021789565.1 Acidobacteriota bacterium | reverse complement strand
TTTCGCATCATCCAGTGCCGGCGGGGGAGGCGCCAGCTCAGGAGCGACTGCGGCTGGCGCAGGCGGCATTGTCACATCGACGCTCGGTCTTGGCACCTTTGTGCCTTCTTTCGATCCCTTTCTCAATTTCAAAGGCTACGTCGATCACACTGTCCTGCAGCAAGAGAACCCGTTCCAGACAGGAGTTCCCATCTTTGAGCAGAATACGATTCAGGCCCAGGGGAACTTCACGCAGAACTTTCCGCTTGGCACGGGGATCAACGTCAATTATCTGGGCCAGCGTCTTACGAACAACAGTCCCTACGACGCAATTAATCCCGCGTTGAATTCCTATTTTCAAGTCATCATCACCCAGCAACTGCTCGCCGGGTTCGGCTTATCGACGAACGAACGATTCATCCACATTGCGAAGAAGAACCTCCAGATCAACAACCTCGCTTTTCGGGCGCAGACAATTGCAACCATCACGCAGGTGGAGAACATCTACTGGGATCTTGTGAATGCCTATGAGGACGAGCAAGTGAAGGAACGTTCCCTGACTTTCGCGCAGAAGACTCTGGAAGATGATCAGAAGCAGCTTAAGCTGAATGCCATTCCCGCCATGCAGGTGATGAAAGACGAGGCGGACGTCGCCACCAGCGAGGGGGATCTTACCGTGGCGCGCGCCACTTTGCGGTTGAATGAACTCCTCATGAAGAACGCGATCACCAAGACGGACGATCCGTTTATCGATGAAATGGCTGTGATTCCCCTGGATCGCACGGGCGGTCCCGACCCCAACGCCTCCAGGTCAATTGAGGATCTCATTGCAGAAGCGGAGAAGAACCGACCTGATGTGGCCGAAGACGAATTAGCAATGCAGGTGGCGCAGGCCAGCCTGAATTCGATCAAGAGTGAACTGCTTCCGACCCTCAATGTCTATGGCATGTACCAGGGGGCAGGCATTGCGGGGCCGAAGAATGAAAACTGCACTCAATTTTTGAGTGCGGAACAGTGCGCCTCAAATCTTCCGGAGGGTTTTGGCGGCATGTTCCAGAATACTTTTAATTACTCATCGCCGGAGTACCAGTTCGGCATGAATCTTCAGATCAATCTGCGCAATCGTGTTGCGAAGGCAGATCAGTTTCGCGCGGCCCTGGAATATCGACAGAAACAGATCACGTTCGAGGAGCAAAAAAAGACCATCCGCTTTGACGTGCGAAATTCACTTTTCGCGTTGCAACAGGCGGAAGCCCGGGTCGAGGCGGCAAAGAAGGCCAGTGACCTGGCTGAGCGCACTTTTTCCATCACAAAGCAAGAGCAGACGCTGGGCGCCAAATCCAGTTACGATACGCTGGCCGCAGAGCACGACTCCGCGATTGCACAATCTGCTCTTGTAGCAGCCCAGATCGCCTTCGAAAAGGCCAAGGTAGATATTGATCGCGCCACCGGAGATACCCTGGAGCGAACCGGTGTTTCGATAGACGACGCGAGGGCCGGAGTGGTGACCCACGCGCAATGATGGACCTGCACTCCGGTCGACCCGCGCCTTACTGAAGGTGCCCAGGAATGGCGAGTTCTGTCCTGTTGCCTGAGAGAGTCTTCGTTATCATGATTCGAGGTTCTGTGGACGGGGATGTGCTGAGTCGCAGGTCAGTTTGGGCATCCAGAGGGCAAAGGCATTCGCAATTATCCCGCGGTCCGAAAAGGGGCGTAACGCGGTCCACAGATTGGAAGCCACTCCGTTGCGGGAACTATGATGGAAAGTCTTCTTAGCTCATTCGCCAGCCCCATGCAACATATCGTGGAGGTTTGCCATCTCTGATCCGCTCGCCAACTGTCGAGTTCTCGTCGCCGATGACCAGCCGCATATCCTCGAAGCGGTTGAACTTTTGCTGCGCCCGCAAGGGGTACGCGTTGAGTCCGTGCGATCTCCCCAATTACTGCTGGAGGCCCTGAGCCAGAGCGAGTATGACGTGCTGCTCATGGACCTGAACTACACACGCGACACCACTTCGGGCCGGGAGGGGCTCGAGTTGCTAGCGAGCATCAAGGAGATCGATGCGCATCTTCCGGTGATTGTCATGACGGCTTGGGGAAACATCGACCTCGCTGTTGAATCGATCAAGCGCGGGGCGCGCGACTTTATTCAGAAGCCCTGGGACAACGAACGAATGACGACGATGGTGCGTGTGTATGCAGAGCTTCGGCAGGCACTGCGGCGTGCCCGACAGCTCGAAATGGAGAATCACGCACTTCGTGGGGAGGGCATGCCCATCTTTGTGGCGGGATCTCCGAGCATGCAACCTGTGCTGGAGCTGATTACGCAGGTTGGCCCCTCCGATGCCAATGTGCTGATTACGGGCGAGCACGGCACAGGCAAGGAGATTGTCGCCAAGTTGTTGCATGCGACTTCGCCACGTTCTCGAATGCCGCTGATAACGGTCAATGCGGGGGGGCTGCCCGAAGGGACCTTCGAGAGCGAAATGTTTGGCCACGTAAAGGGCGCTTTTACGGACGCGCGGTCCGATCGCGTCGGCCGATTTGAGCTGGCTCACGGCGGCACTCTGTTTCTCGACGAGATTGCGAATGTGCCAATACGGCAACAAGCGAAATTACTGCGTGTATTAGAAGCCGGAGAACTGGAGCGTGTGGGATCATCGCAGACGCGAGGCGTCAATGTGCGCGTGCTGTGCGCAACGAATGCCGACCTTCGCGCTGAATCTCAAGCCGGCAACTTTCGCGAGGACCTGCTATTCAGGATTAACACGGTTGAGATTCACCTGCCGCCGCTTCGAGAGCGTCGCGAGGATATCCCGGGCCTTGCCGCGCACTTTTTGAATCGCAACAAGGCTCGCTATCGCAGGTCAGTCAAAGGCTTTTCACCCTCGGCGATGCAGCAGATGATGCAATATGGATGGCCAGGCAACGTTCGCGAGCTCGAGCATACGGTGGAGCGCGCGCTTCTGCTTTGCCGGGATGAGGAAATTCAACCGGCGCATCTTACAGTGACTTCCACACGCAATACGGCTCTCTCCTTTGAAGGCATGAGCATCGATGAAGTCGAGGCGGTTCTGATTCGCAAGGTGTTGCGACGTTGTGACGGCAATATCTCCCATGCAGCAGAGGCTCTTGGAATCAGCCGGGCCGCGTTGTATCGTCGCATGGAGAAATATGGCCTATGAGCGAGGGCATAGCGTGCGCCAACGTTCGGTGATGCGCCGAACCTGGTTGCACTGTCTGCTGCTTGCCCTGCCTGCGATCCTTTTTGCTGTCCTTCTCGCTGTTCAGAATCACTTAACGCCATTGGCGCTGGTTCTACTCGCGGTGAGCCTTGGCCTTTATCTGTTGCTGGTTGTCCTGTCGCTGCTCGATACTCTGACGCGACCTCTTCAGACGCTTACTAACGTCGTTTCCTCACTTCGCGAGGCGGATTATTCCTTTCGGGCGCGCGGGTCACGCTCAGGCGATGCCCTTGGCGAGCTCGCGGCAGAGATCAATACCCTCGCCAACATCCTGCAACGGCAGCGCATGGAGTCACTGGAGGCGACTGCCTTGCTTTCCCGCATTCTTGAAGTGATGCACGCGCCACTGTTCGCATTTGATCGAGGAATGGTGTTACGGCTTGTGAATCACGCGGGCGCGCAACTGCTGGAGATGCCGCCGGGGAGATGTTATGGCCGCACGGCACACGAATTGCACTTGGACGGTTTGCTGACCGCTCCGGACCAGAGCATCCAGTCCTTCGGATTGAGTCCGAAGCGCTGGTTGCTTCGCAAAGCCGAATTCCGGCAGGATGGGGCTCCGCATACGCTCCTTCTGCTTGCCGATGTGAGTCAGCCGCTGCAGGAAGAGGAGAAGTCTGCGTGGCAGCGACTGGTGCGCGTCCTGGGGCACGAGATCTCAAACTCTCTTGCTCCCATCAAGTCAATTGCCGGCAGCCTGCTGGGGCGCGTCGATCGACTGACCGGCGATGAGGTCACGCAGCACGACTTTTCGCGAGGGCTCGCGGTGATTGAAGCTCGGGCGGATGCACTCCATCGCTTTGTGCAGTCCTACAGGGCGCTGGCCCAGCTGCCGGTGCCTCAGCGAAAGCCGCTGGCCATAGAGAGACTGGTTGAGCGTGTGGCACTGCTTGAGCGCCGGGTTCCAGTCGAGCTGGAGGTAGGGCCCGCGGCCACGCTCCTGGCGGATCAGGACCAGCTCGAGCAATTGCTGATCAACCTGGTTGCGAATGCCGCGGAAGCATCCCTCAGCAACAGAGCTTCGCCAATCCATATGAGCTGGCAACTGGAAGGCGACGATGTCGTAATACGGATTCGGGATCACGGACCTGGTATCTCCAATGTGGACAACCTGTTTGTGCCCTTCTACACAACGAAGCCGCAAGGCAGTGGGATTGGCCTGGCGCTGGCTCAGCAAATTGCGCGGGCGCACGGCGGCGAAGTCCAGCTGGCAAACTGCGCTGAGGGCCCGGGCGCATTTGCCTCCGTTCGACTGCCGCTGCACATTGCAGGTAGCCGCTGACAGGCGGCGCAGAAGTGAGAGGCAGCAAGGCGCGAATTGACGGAACTCTGTGTGAACTTTGCAGGAGTGGTTGTTTCCCCTGGATGGTGGCGGGTATACTTCGTGCGATTCGCGACCCGGGGTTCAGAAGTGTGCAGATGGATGAGGAATGCCGGGGCACAGGAGCCAAGATGAAAACATTTTCACGCCGCGACGTTCTCAAATCCTCCCTGCTGGCCCCGGCCGCCGTTGCGGCACAGGGCATAAGCCCGATTCATTCCGCTGCGAACCCCGTTTTAGGTGAGATGGCTGGACCCCTGAGTGCAGGCAATTCTCCTGTCAGCTCTGTGCAGGGCGCAGGCCGCGAGCGCTTACTGCTCGACTTCGGCTGGCGCTTTCATCTCGGCAACGCCTGTGATCCGAGCAAGGACTTCGGGTATGGAAGCGAGTCGCAAGGAAATTTTCAGAAGACCGGAAATTTTATGGCGGCGGGAAGTATTGCCTTCGACGATACGGATTGGCGCAGTATCAACCTGCCACACGACTGGGCCGTCGAATTGCCTTTTGTGAACGACCGCGAGCTGCAAAGCAAAGGGTTCCATCCGCTGGGACGAAAGTACCCTGGCACGAGTGTGGGATGGTATCGCCGCATATTCGATTTGCCTGCGGAGGATGCTGGCAAGCGGATCACAATCGAGTTTGACGGCGCCTACCGGGATGCGCTCGTGGTCTTGAACGGCTTCTACATCGGGACGCACAGCGGTGGATACGATCCCTTCAGCTTTGATGTTTCCGACTTCACCTATCCGGGACATCCGAATGTGTTGCTGGTTCGGATGGATGCGACGGAGAGCGACGGATG
>JAJYJL010000702.1 GCA_021789565.1 Acidobacteriota bacterium | reverse complement strand
CAGGCCCTGAGGATTGCCCGTGATGTGCGCGCCGGTGGCATCGGCCTCATACTCGCGGGAGCGCGAAATCGCCAGCTGGATCAGGATCGCCGCAATCGGCGCCAGGATCATCATTGCCAACGCCGAAAGCGCGCCGCCTTCGCGGTCATTCCCGCCGCCGCCAAAGCCGAACATTTCTCCCCAGAAAACCATCCGGCCGATAAAGGTGATAGCGCCGGCAAGCGTGGCAACGATGGCGCTGGTCAGGATGTCGCGGTTCCGCACGTGGCCCAGCTAATGGGCCAGGACGCCCTCGATCTCTTCGTCATCGCAGATATCAAGGATGCCACGCGTGACGGCGACCGAAGCATGATTGGGATTGCGCCCGGTTGCAAAGGCGTTGGGCGAATCGGTGGGAATCATGTAAATTTTCGGTACCGGGATATTCGCTTTCCCAGCCAGCCGCTCGACAATCTGGTAAATCCGCGGCCCTTCCTCACGCGAAATCGGCTGCGCACCAGACATGGAAAGCGCAATCTTATCTGAGAAGAAATAGCTGCCGAAGTTCATCACCGCGGCCAGCACGAGCGCGATCACCATGCCGCTCTGTCCGCCCCAGAGCTGGCCAATCACCAGCAGGACTCCGGTCAAAACCCCCAGCAACGCGGTTGTTTTAATATTGTTCCACATAGATTGTAAAGGGCAGGTTAACGCCTGCCCTACTCCCTAATTCTTAGATGCTGTTTGTGTTCCAGTCGTTTCACGAGGCATTGGTTTCTTCCGGACTATTCGCCGCTGGCGACAGGATAGCCCTGGTGTGCCCAGTCACGGCCAAAGTTGCCCTCAATGTGCACCACTTTGACGTTCGTGAAGCCCATTTCTTTCACGATTTTGAATGCCGGCCGAATGTTCGGGCATTCCTCCCATGGGCAGCAACCGCAGTAAAGAACAATCGCTCGCGCGTGCGCGACACCTTTGAGGCAGGCCTTCAGCCGGGCGATGCCCTCGGGGTTCGATCCCGGCCCGCAGTACTTTGAGCCTGGAATATGACCCTGACTATAAAGCCGCTCAAAACCAACCTGCAACAGAAGGGGTTTTTCGCCGGCGCTGCGCAATTGCTTGGCCAAAGCGGCCGGTTGAATCACCTGGTTTTGGCTCCAGGGATTGGTGGCAGAAAAAGCGCACGCGCTAGCCATCAGAAAAGCGGCTGCCGCTGCGCCAAGAACAAGGTACTGCTTGCGAAAATGACGGTAAAACAACAAAAGTGTTTCGGTCATGAATAAAATTCTAACACGAGGAAGAGGGCCCAGACAGAATGGGATGCGGAGTGCTGCCTTAATTTTTGTGCCGGGGGAACGTGTGAACCGATGGGAGAGCCGCCGACACTGATGGTAAAATAGTCGGCGAGATGGACGTAAGCTCTCACTGGGAAAAGATTTACAGGACGAAAGCTCCCAATGCGGTAAGTTGGTACCGTTCGCATTTAGATCGATCGCTTGAATTGATCGAATCGGCTTCGCTTGACTTTGCCGCAGCCATCATCGATGTCGGCGGCGGAGAGTCAACCCTGGTGGACGATCTTCTGGCGGGCGGCTACTACAACTTGACGGTCCTGGACGTCTCGCAGACTGCCTTGGATGTAACAAGGGAAAGACTTGGGGAGCCCGGAAAAGGGGTCAAGTGGATTTGTGCTGATGTCACTCAAGCTGATCTGCCCGCCCACGGCTTCGACGTGTGGCACGATCGCGCTGTATTTCACTTCCTCACTGCGCCGGAACAGCGAGTGGCATACGTCCGGCTTGCTGCGCAGGCAGTGAAGCCCGGCGGCCATGCCATTGTGAGCACATTCGGTCCCCAAGGACCCACGAAATGCAGCGGCCTCGACGTGATGCGATACGACGCCGGGTCACTGCACAGTGAGTTCGGCGAACGATTTAAACTAATCGCCAGTTCCAAAGAATTACATCAAACCCCTTCGGGGACAATACAGCAGTTTCTCTACTGCTATTATTGCAGGCTGATTTGATTCCCTGAATGTTGAAATAACCTGCAATCGGTTGCGCCTTCCGACAAGCCGCGCGCAGCCCCGCACAACCCGCCCACAACCGGATGGTATAATTTTGCAAGGAGCGTGTTCGTGGGACGCCAAAAATATGAAATCGCTTGAGGAATATCTGACGCTTGCCGGGCAGAACCACGGCCACATGTGCCCCGGACAGGTGCTGGGCGTGCGGATGGCCATGCTGGGCCTCAGCAACCTGGGAATCAATGACCCTGCCAAGGACCGCAAGCGCCTGCTGACCTTTGTCGAAATCGACCGCTGCGCCACAGACGCCGTCAGCCTGGTGACGGGATGCCGCCTGGGAAAACGATCGCTCAAGTATCTCGATTATGGAAAAGTAGCGGCCACTTTCGTCGATCTCCAGACGCAACAGGCGATCCGCGTGGTCGCGCGTGATGACGCGCGGGAAAAAGCCAGAGCATTGAACGAAGGTGTTGCAGACCCTTACCGACAGCAACTGGAGGCCTATAAGGTAATGGACGACACCGAACTTTTCATCGTGCAACATGTCCGCGTAAAACTTCGACCGGAAGACCTGCCGGGGCGCCCACGTTCGCGCGTCGCCTGCGACCAGTGCGGCGAAGGAGTAAACGACGGGCGCGAGAGTTATGTGAAGGGGCGTGTCCTCTGCCGGAATTGCGCCGGCGAAAGCTATTACGAAGTGCTGAAGGAACGGTAAAGACTTTACCGCAGGCCATGCCGAGCAGTGGTAGCCCAAGTTATGCCTGACGACCCACAACTGATCACACCTCGGCGGATGCCGTCGCCCCATCCCGTTTTCCTCAGGCAGCGCCGTTACTGGCCCGTAGCCACGCTGACCCTGATCGCTCTGTGCGTTGTGGTCTTTATTTTGATGACGCTTGCGGGCGGCTCAAAGAACTCCGACATCCTGCTGAATTTCGGCGCCTCCTATGCGCCATACCTGAAGAGGGGAGACTACTGGCGGCTGGTGATGCCGATGTTTCTGCACATCGGATGGTTTCATCTGGCCGTCAACATGTACGCGCTCTACCTGCTGGGCCCCATCTACGAACGCATTTACGGCTATGCGCGCTTTTCGCTGATCTACATCGGAGCGGGCGTCACCGGCTCGTGGCTTTCAATGGCCATGTCTCAAAACGTTGCCGCGGGTGCTTCCGGCGCAATCTTCGGCATCGCGGGCGCCATGCTGGTGACGGGACGGCTCTATCCGGAGGTTGTCCCCTGGCGCTGGAAACGCGCCTTTGGCAGGGGCATGGTATTTGTGATTGTTCTCAATTATGCCATCGGCTTGAGTCTGCCGAACCTGATCGACAACTGGGGACACACGGGAGGACTCACGGGCGGCATCCTGCTGGCCTTGATCATTCCCCCGCCGCTAACTTACAGGCGATACCGGTGGACGCTGTCCGCGATTCCCCGGCAGGCGGTAGTGATTCCGATGGCCATTGTGGGGCTTTCCATGGTCGCCACGGCGGACCACTATCGGGCCACACAGAACGTCACGCGGCTGATCGCGGAAGGGCGGCGCTCCTGGGCCAAGCATCAGGTAGACCGCGCGGCCCAGCTGTTCCAGCAGGCGGCGCGCGAATATCCCGGCGACGAACGCCCTTATGAAGAACTCGCCGCCATTCACCTCAGCCAGAATCAGGTGACGGACGCTATCGATGAATATGACAAAGCCCTGCGCCTCAGTCCCGGTTCGCCCGTCGCGCAACTCGGCCTGGCCGTGGCCTACGCGCGCGAAGGGCAACCAGACAAGGCACGCGAACTGCTGGCGGACATCGTCGGCAAGAATCCCCAGACCTCGGACGCACAGATGGCCCTGGCCGACCTTTGTGCCGAACAGAAACTTTATCCAGAGGCTATCCAGCATTACCAGGAGGCCATCCGGCTGAGGCCCGATCTCGCCGAGGCGCGCAACAACCTGGCCTGGCTGCTGGCCACGGCCGACGACAAGCGTTACCGCAATCCGGCAGAAGCGCTGGCGCAGGCGCAAAAGGCAGTGGAGTTGAGCCACTGGAAGGAAGCAACCTTCATCGATACGCTGGCTGAGGCGCTGTACGTCAACGGTAAGTACGAGCAGGCCGTGGAGACCCAGAACAAAGCGCTGGCCCTGGATCCCGGCGACAAGGAAATGCAGGCGCACATGGCCAAATACCGTAAGGCAGCCGGGGCGGGAACCGACACCCATGAACCCTCTTGAAAAACTATCGCGGGATGCGCGAGTTACGGTACGGCGTGGTGGGCCTGCAAACACCGAAGGACGCGCGGTGGTTTACTGGATGCAGCGGGCGCAACGGGCGGTGGACAATTCCGCGCTTGAAACGGCCATTCACGCGGCGAATTTACTGAAGAAGCCCGTCGTGGTTTTTGTCGGCATCGTTCGCGACTATCCAAACGCCAATCTGCGTTCTTACGCCTTCTTTGCCCAGGGCCTGCGCGACATAGCGGCGGGACTGGAACGCCGGGGTATCGGTTTTGTCCTGCGAGCGTGGCCGGAAAATGATCTGATCAAATTCTGCAATGAAATCTCGCCCTGCCTGGTTGTCGGTGACGAAAATCCCCTCCGCGAACCCGAGCAGTGGCGCAAAGGCCTGGCCGCGCGGCTGAGTGTTCCCTTCTGGACCGTGGACGCGGACGTGATTGTTCCCAGCCACCTGTTGCTGAAAGAGCAGTACGGCGCGCGAACCATCCGGCCAAGAATCAATTCGCTGCTCGATGAATTTCTTGTGCCGGTCGGCCAGGCAACGCCGCGGGTGCGCTGGCGGGCCGCGAAGAAAATTCTGTCGCTATCACCCGAAGCAGACCTGTTGCAAAATCTTCCCATCAGCCGGGCGGTCCAGCCGGTTGCGGCGCTGCGGGGCGGAGCCGATGAAGGCCTGAAAGTTCTGAAGCGTTTTCTGCGCGAGCGGCTGGCCGGCTACGACGAGGGCCGCAGCCACCCCGACCAGGACCACACCAGCCAGATTTCTCCGTACCTGCATTTCGGCCACTTGGGGCCGCACACGGTTGCGCTGGCCGTAAAGGAAGCCGACGCGCCTGCCGGGGATCGCGAAGCGTTTCTTGAGCAGTTGATTGTGCGGCGCGAGCTGGCAATCAATTTCTGCCGCTTCAATCCGAATTACGACAACCTCAAGTGCGCCGAACCCTGGGCGCTGCGCACGCTCAAGGAACACGCACGCGACGAACGAGAGTATCTCTATTCCGAGCCTCAGCTTGGGAACGCGGAGACCCACGATCCGCTGTGGAACGCCGCACAGCGCCAGATGGTGGTGACAGGCTGGATGCACGGCTACCTGCGCATGTACTGGGCCAAGAAGATTCTCGA
>JAJYJL010000701.1 GCA_021789565.1 Acidobacteriota bacterium | reverse complement strand
GAATTGATGCAGTAGGAAACCCTACCGTATTGCACGCGCATCGTAGCTAGTGGCAATATTGAAATTGACCCGTTCCTGGATGGATCGAACTCTCGCCAGAAGAGTCGACGAAAGGAGAACTTTTTTCATGCCGCGTCTTTCGAAAAAGTTTTTGCGCGAGAATTTGTTTGGCCTGAGCTTGACGATGATCGGTGCACTGTGCCTTGTTCTCGCTGCAATCATGTACGTCGGGCATCGCAGCTATGCGAATATCGTGCTTGCCGATGGGCAGGCGCTGAGCGGCCCGGACATCAACCAGCTTGAGCAGGTGAACAGAGCTTATGAGCGCATCGCCAAGGCTGTAACACCTTCGGTGGTGTATATCAGCACCACGCAGGTGATGAAGGTCCAGCAGTCGCCATTTTTCTCTGACCCCTTTTTCCGCCGCTTTTTCGGCAACATGCCAGGCGGAACCCCCCAACGGCAGGTTTTGCACGCATTGGGCTCGGGCGTAATCGTGTCGCCGCAGGGCTATATCGTGACGAATAACCACGTGATCGCGCAAGCGTCGGACATCGAGGTGATGCTTGCCGACAAACGGACTTTCAAGGCCAAGGTGATCGGCGCAGACAAGCCGACCGACCTTGCCGTCATCAAGATCGATGCGGACAATCTGCCAGTCGCCTCTTGGGGGGATTCGCAGAAACTCCAGGTGGGTGACATTGTGATGGCTTTTGGCAACCCCTTCGGCCAGAACTTTTCAGTTACCCGTGGAGCAGTCAGCGCGCTCGGTCGCTCCGGGATTGAAGGTCCCGGCAGTCTGGAAAACTTTATCCAGACGGATGCCGCCATTAACCCGGGCAACTCGGGCGGTCCCCTTGTCAACGTCAGGGGACAGGTGGTCGGGATCAACACGGCCATCCTGAGTGGCAACTCAGGTCCTGGCGGCGAAGGCAGTTTTCTTGGAATTGGCTACGCCATCCCTTCCAATACCGTCAAACACGTGATGGAAGACCTGATCAAGACCGGAAAGGTTTCGCGTGGTTACCTGGGAGTGCTGGTGACGGATGTCAGCCCTGCGTTTGCTAAGGAATTTAATGTCCCCGATACCTCAGGGGCGTTTGTCCAAAACGTGGAGCCCAACGGGCCATCGGCCAAAGCCGGACTCCAGAATGGTGACGTTGTTCGCAAGTACAATGGACAAACTGTCCCGGACGCCGGAGCGCTTACGGCCAAGGTGACGCAAACCGATCCGGGATCAGTTGCGACCTTGGATATACTCCGCAACGGGAAGCCCATGACCCTGAAAGTGACTCTGGGTGAGCGGCCAGCTAGTGCTGAGGCGGTACCCGGGCAGGGACAGGCTCCTTCGGGAAGCGCCCTTGAAGGAATCTCGGTCCAGAATCTGACACCCGCCCTTCGCGACCAACTGGGTATTTCCAGCGACGTGACCGGAGTTATAGTTTACAATGTCGACCAGAATAGCCCGGCGGCGAACTACATCCAGCAGGGGGATGTGATCCAAAGCATTAACCGGCAGCCCATCCATAATGTCGAGGATTTCAACCGGGTGGCGGCTACAGCTAAGGGACAGGTCCTGCTGCGGGTGATTCACCAGGGAGAAGGCATGTTCGTCGTCATTTCTCCCGGTCCTGGTGATGGCAACGGGCAATGATTCATTAGTCGCTTTATAGAGCGGGAGATCATCCGACAAGCCCCTGGAACGGGTTCGCGAACCTTGTGAAGAGGTTAGAACAAGGCAGCGACAGCGCTCCAGGGGCTTATTCTTTTTGGCTCGGGTGTCAGATCCTCCGGCGGTGCTGAAGATCCGATTGCTTGCAATACGGCAACATCTGATGAATGCAAAATAAGAAGCCGTTTTACGCTATCCCCGGTGGGAAGTGCAGTTGGAATCGCTCGCGCCGCTTAAGGAAGGAAAGTGCGGCGGAGTGCGGCTATGCGTCCTCGGGAGACGTTGCGGAACCGCCGGACTTCTCTGCTCCGGCAGCGATGGCCGCGGGCGCGCCGTGGCACTTCTTGTACTTCTTCCCGCTGCCGCAGGGGCAGGGATCGTTGCGGCCAATCTTTTCCTTGCGGACAACCTGCTGCGGTTTTTCCATGGCGCCGCCGCCCACCATGCGCATCTCTGCCTGCTCGCGGCGCTTCCGCTGCTGATACTGGCGAATCAGCGCTTCTTCCTCTTCGGGAGTCCGCATCAGGAACAGATAGCGGAGAGTTTCGTCCTCCGTCCGGTCCATCATGGCTTCAAACATGTCGAACGACTCGCGCTTGTATTCCACCAGCGGATCGCGCTGTCCGTATCCGCGCAGGCCGATACCCTCTTTCAAGTGGTCCATGGCCAGCAGATGGTCTTTCCACTGGGCATCCACCACCTGCAGCATGATCATGCGCTCGTGGAATCGCATGCGTTCAGGTCCCCAGACCTGCTCGCGTTCTTCGTACCGCTTACGAACGATCTCCTTCAATTCCTCCGCCAGAGGTTCGAGCAACTTCTGATCGAAGTTCAATTCATGCTTGCGGAGATCCACGCCAAATCGGCCCCAGAATTCGTTTTGCAGTCCCTGAATGTTCCATGCGTCTGCGTGCTGGTCCTTGGGGCAGTAGCTTGTCATCAGCCAGTCAACCACACGGTCAGTTGAGTCGAGCAGATATTCTCGCTGGTCGTCGCCCTGGAGCAGTTGCTTTCGCAGGCCGTAGATCGTTTCCCGCTGCTTGTTCATGACGTCGTCATATTCAAGCAGGTGCTTGCGGGACTCAAAGTTCTGGCCTTCCACAGCCTTCTGGGCGGCCTCAATGCGCTTTGTGATCAGCCGTGATTCAATCGGCACACCCTCTTCCATGCCGAGCTTGTGCATGATTTTCGAGATGCGGTCGCCGGCGAAAATTCGCAGCAGGTCGTCTTCCAGCGAAAGGTAAAAACGCGATGAGCCGGGATCGCCCTGGCGGCCGGCGCGTCCGCGCAACTGATTGTCAATGCGGCGGGACTCATGGCGTTCGGTGCCGAGGATATGCAATCCGCCCAGGTCGATCACGCGTTCGTGTTCGACGTCAGTGGTGGCCTTGAATCGATTGATGAAGTCAGACCACTTCCCGCGCCACTCCGAGTAAGCCTTGACATACGCCTCATAAATCTCATCGGCGGAGCCTGCTGCCGGACGTTCGGGAGGTTCGGGGTCAACGCCCTGCTGGCGATATTTTTCCGGCGACTTGCGGAACTCTTCCCGCGCCAGGAATTCCGGATTGCCGCCCAGCAGGATGTCGGTCCCGCGGCCGGCCATGTTGGTGGAAACTGTGACGGCGCCCACGCGGCCTGCCTGCGCCACGATTTGTGCTTCGCGGTCATGCTGCTTAGCGTTAAGTATGTTGTGTTTGATCTCCCGCTGCTCCAGCACCTGCGCCAAACGTTCCGGGCTGCACTGGATTTCGATCAGATAATCGAGCACAGGGATCACTTTGTCCGGAGTTTTTGCCGCCATTTCCACAAGTGCGGGAACCCCGTCGCTATCCAGCGGCTCGGCTTTTGGGGCAAAATATCGGTCGACCTTCCGCTTCAGCAAAGCGCTGAAAAACTCATCCCGAATTCCATTTGCAGAGCTTGCCACGCTTGCGAAACGTCTATCCTTAAGTGTCTTCCTGACGGCCGACACCGTGACGCCGGCATGCACCAGCCAGTTCATTGCAGGCCCGTGCTTCCCGGGGAGTTCGCTTACCCACTTTTCCAGCGCGCGGCCTTCCAGCCCCGCCTGCTTCAGCAGTTCCTGGAAGTGCACCGGCAGGAACCCGGCCTTGCGCAGCTGGGCGCTGAGCCGTTCCGATTTTTCAATCGCGATCGTGCCCACCAGCACGGGCTGGCCACGCAGGTGGTATTCCTTGATTTCCTCGATAGCGGCGTTAAACTTTTCCCGCTCGGTGCGGTAGACCACGTCCGCGTGCTCATAGCGGATCAGTTCGCGGTTGGTGGGGATGACCACCACTTCCAACTCATAGATTTTTTCAAACTCGGCCGCTTCGGTTTCCGCGGTACCGGTCATGCCGGCCAGCTTGTCATACATGCGGAAGTAATTCTGGAAGGTAATTGTCGCGAGCGTCTGATTTTCTCTCTCGATCTTGACGCCTTCTTTGGCTTCGATGGCCTGGTGCAGCCCATCCGACCATCGCCGGCCGGGCATCAGCCGTCCCGTGAACTCGTCCACGATGATCACTTCGCCGTCTTTCACCACGTAATCCTTATCGAGCTGGAACAGCGTGTGGGCCTTCAGCGCCTGATAGATATGGTGGATAAACTCCATGTTGGCGGGGTCGTACATGTTTTCGAGCCCCAGCAGCTTTTCGGCCTTGGCAATGCCGGGCTCCAGCAGACTCGCCGTGCGCAGCTTCTCATCGATCTCGTAATCTTCTTTGGGCTTCAGGTGAGGAATCACCTTGTCCACACGGTAATACTTCTCCGTGGACTCTTCCGACGCGCCGGAAATGATCAACGGCGTCCGCGCCTCGTCGATCAAAATTGAGTCCACTTCGTCCACGATGGCAAAATGGTGCGTGGGCTGCACGCAATCGGCCAGCTCAAACTTCATGTTGTCGCGCAGGTAATCGAACCCGAACTCGTTGTTGGTGCCGTAGGTCACGTCGCAGTTGTAAGCGATGCGGCGCTCGTCGTCGTCCAGGTCGTGGACAATCACGCCCACGCTCAGGCCCAGCAGGCGGTAGATGGGGCCCATCCAGGCAGCGTCGCGGTTGGCCAGGTAGTCGTTCACTGTCACCACGTGCACGCCCTTGCCTTCCAGCGAGTTCAAGTAGACGGGCAGCGTGGCCACCAGCGTCTTGCCTTCGCCGGTCTTCATCTCGGCGATCTTGCCTTCGTGCAGCACCATGCCGCCCACCAACTGGACGTCAAAATGGCGCATGTTCAGCGTGCGGCGGCCGGCCTCGCGGCACAGCGCAAAGGCTTCCGGCAGCAGGTCTTCGAGCGTCGCGCCCTCGGCCAGGCGCTTCTTCAATTCCTCGGTGCGGTGCGGAAAATCGGCGTCGGCCAGCTTCTGCATCTCCGGCTCAAGCGCGTTGATCTCTTCCACGCGCGATTGCAGGCGCTTCAGATCCCGCTCGTTCTTTGTTCCGATGACTTTGCCGAGTGCGGTTTGGAAATATGTGCCCATGGTCCTCAGTGGCACGTTTGTGCCAGCACAATCCTATTCATTCTACCTTCCCCCGCCACAATTGGTAAAGCTTGCGGGCGCTGTCGCCATGTTGTAGCGGCGGTGTCTCCAACGCCAGGTCTTTCTGTCCCGCCTGCTGCCTACTGCTTTCTATCTTCAGGGTGATACGCCCCCACTGCCAGATTTGGGCGTTTTCTTCG
>JAJYJL010000700.1 GCA_021789565.1 Acidobacteriota bacterium | reverse complement strand
GGATGCGGTTTCCTCGATCATTTCCGGGGTGATGCGGCTCAGGTGGTTCTGGGTGCGTTCGCGCAGCAGGCTGGGCAAGGTGTGGTGCTGCTCCAGTTTCACACGGGCGCGGCGGACCATGGCGGGCCCGGCGGCAAGCGCTTCAATGCAGCCTGGCGTTCCGCATCCGCAAATGTACGGGCTGCGGTGGTCAATCGTGACGTGTCCGCCTTCAGCGGCAATGCCGTTTTTGCCGTGGTAAATTTTCTTGTTGATGATGATGCCGGTTCCCACTCCCGTGGAAACGGTGACGTAGAAGACATCGCTGTGCCCAACCGCGGCTCCGAACAGCACTTCTGCCAGCCCGGCAGCGTTAGCGTCGTTTTCAAGACGGGCGGGGAGCTGGAATTCCTTTTCCACGCGTTCAGTGAAATTGATGTTTACCCAGCCCGGCAGGTTGGGTGGATTGATCACCTCGCCTGTGCGCGGATTCAGCGGGCCGGGGCAGCAGATCCCGATTCCTTTCACCTGCTCGGGGCCGTCCGCCTGGTTGATCAGTCGCTTGATGACTGTCAGCACCTGGCCAAAGCTGGTTTCGAACCCTTCCTCGGCCTTTGTCGGAAGCGTAACCGTCTTTTCAAGGCTGCCCTTTTTGTCCACCAACCCTCCGGCAATCTTTGTTCCACCCACGTCAATTCCGATAATCTTCTTGTCCATGACGATGCGGCCTCTGTTAGTCGTAATTCAATAAACCCACTGTGATTATTGCGCCGCTCCATTGTACATCATCGCAAACCGGTGGCGGGCATATGCCGCATAGTGTTAATGCATTTTGCAATGTGCTTCCGCATTCTGCCCGGGTTTCGGAATGCCGATCGGGTGTCCGGCTTCGGGAGGTTGTCTGACACCTATCCCCGCTGGGCGTTTTCCACACAAAATGAACAAATTTTCTTTCCGACGACCTGAATGTGGTTTGAGCCGCTTGATATGCCACAAAGAGGCCCCAAAGGACCGGAAAACCCGGCGTCCCCCCGCTATCGTCCGAGTAGATAATCACGCAGTAAATAGGGACTATAACCCATTGTGGAATTTTTAAACCTTCGATAATATGCAGCCACACAGAAAGGCCATAGGGTTGGTTTTCTCGAGAGGAACGCCTTTCCGTCAGTTGTTGCCGGCGAGTTAAGCCCTTGGGAACTATTAGGGGGGACGCTGCCCGAGTCGTTTCTTGCCTTGCTCGCCGGAGAGCTATGAGAACGCTGCTGACCAGCAAACCAAAGGAATAAGACGGTAAGTGTTCCTCGCGGAAGAAACTTTCGCGATTTGCAATGGAGGCAACACTGGAATGTTATTCAAACAGATGTCTGAAACGAATGAAGTTGAGCGCCCTTGGCAGGCGGAGATTGATCGATTGCAGCAGACCCTCCAGGAAGTAGTGGAAGCCATATCAAACCTCTCAGGCGTGGAATTGACGGATGGGGTGACCGATTCTCAATCCGCTTCTCAGCCGTCCCTGGACTGCAAGAGCCTAAAAGACCGCATCCGAAACGATCTCGAATCTTTTGCCTCTACGACGGCTGCCGAATTGGCCCGGCAGGCGGAAAGGCAGACGCGCATCGCTTTGTCGGCGCTCCAATCCGAGGCCAGCGGGCAGGCCGAGCAGGTTGCCAGGGAGCTTCGAGATAAATTCAAGAACCAGTTTGAGCCAGGACGATTTGAGATCGGCATTACCCAACAGACGCAGGACCGTGTTACCGAATTAGTGCAGAGGCGGACGGATGAATTTGCCCGCTGGGTCTGGCTGATGTGCAAGGGGACCGGGACCTCCATTCCTGTGCAGATCGAGAAGCTGCTGGAACCTTACGTTGAACAGGCGACGGGCCAGCTTTCAGAATCCTTCCGCCAGCGGTTTGATGCCCAACTGACAGAACAGGAACAACAAGCCCAGCGACGGCTTCAGGGAACTTTGAGCATTCTTGAGGAGCAGATCAATACACTGGACGAGAGAGCGAAAAGGATCTGCGAGCAGAATACTGAGTCCATTGCCATGTTTTCCGTTGACCGGCTGAATGGGATGGCCAATGAAACCATGAAGAACTTCAGGAACAGAATCCAGGAGGACCTCGAAAGCGATTTTGGCGCTTTCCGTGCGCGGCTGGAAAGAACGGCGGAAGACCTGCGACAAAGGTTCCAGCAGGAAGAGGCTGAGAAGGCGGGGAATTTCAGCAGCAGGATTGCGCAGTTGGAGTCTGAGATCAAGGAAAGGACGACGGCCCAGCTTACCGGGCATATTGAACAGACTGCTGCGAATGTGATTGAGTCCTCTATCCAGCACCTGCACCAGCAGGCGGCCGACACGCTTGAACACTCCAGGGAGGAACTGAAAGGATTTCTGGAGCTTCAGATGGAGGAGGCCCGGCTGAAGATCAATGGTCTCGGCCAATCAGTGCATGAATCCCTGGCGCAGGAAGCTGAACGAAGGGCCGATAGTCTTAAGAAACTGGACCTGGAGATTGCCGGCATGCGGGAAAGGCAAGTTGCCGATGCCAAGGACCACCTCTCAGCGATGGTGCAGGACGCCCTGACGTCGATGAGGGACCAGGTCAGGCAAATTTCCGAGAGTCAGGTTGAGGAGATCGAAAGGCTTGCACGAGGATCGCGGGAGAATGAAGCCTCCCAGTATGAGAAGCATCTGCGTGACATTACTGACAGTTGGTACAACAATCTATTGGAGCGCATTCAGGCTGAGGCCGGAAATGCGGCCGCCAAGGTGTCAACTGAGGTTCGGGCCAATGCGGACTCCGTGATGCAGGAACTCTCCGATAAGGTGGATGCGTCAGCCCTGGTTTTAAGAGAAGAGACGGTTCAGGCCACCACGCGGATTGAATCCATGCTGAAGGCCTCGCTGGAGACTTACGAGAAGCAACTTGGCGAGATTACCGGAAACCGCATCGACGAGCATCGTCAGGTCATCCGCAAAAGCCTTTCCGATCTGCAAGCGCGCCTGGAACGCTCTGCGCAAATCCTCCGCCACGAGATCGCCGGCACGCTGGAGCGCGACGCGCATGATTCAAACCCGGGAAGTTGAACGGGAAAAGATGACATCGAGCGTGCATTGAGGCCTTGGAATGTCTGCAGGGCTTTCTTACGGCTGTTCCCGTACGGCTCCAGCTCAAACTAAATTGCTGATGCCAATGGATGCTTGCCTCCTCGCAAGCAGTAGGGGAAGTTGCGCCCGGGCGGCTGCCTTTGCTATGCGACCGGTTTTTTGCCTCCCTGCGAGCGCGACCAGGCTACCCGTGCTGGTACTCACCTGCTTGAACGCTATCATCAGATCCGTGGATCGAAATATACGATGAAATTGTCGGCCCCGGGTTACCTCGAAAACGAGTCCCAAACTATCTGGAGTGGATGGTTAAAAATTGTACGGCCTCCGCGGCCGACTGCACCTTACCTGAAGTTGACTGTGTTGACGGTGTGGAAACGGCCACTTAGAATCAATTCGGAAGTGCATGTGGGCTGGTGTCCGCCCGGGACTTCAAATCCTGTGGATCTGCCTCTGGTGGATCGGTCGGTTCGATTCCGACACACTTCCGCCAACTCCTCAGCTCCGCGCAGCGGTCTTTGCCCGGGAGCAGGAGTGCGGACCCACTGCAATCGAGTTCATTCCTATGAGCCCCAGCAAGCCGCCGAAGAAAGAAGCGTTCAAAGGATGGAAGGAAGTGAAGCGCCAGGCGCGCGAGCGGGCCGGCCAGCCGCCACCCACCCGCCGCGAAGAAAGTCCCCGCGACAAACCGCCCAAGCACAAGAAGCGCGTCGTAGAAGAAGAGCCGGAGGGCATCTGAATCGGAACTGGCGCAGAGGCGGGTTCTGCCTCTGCGATTTTCTCCGGCTTGTTGTTTTGTTCCGCATGGCCCTCTCAGGCCCGGAGGGCCGAAAGATTTTAGCCCACGCTGCGAGCCGTGGGATTCGATTGGCGTTAAAATTCTCCCAAGTCCCGGCAGGGGCGAAAGACATGTGGCTTGGCAAATTGGCCTAAGAACAACCAGGAACCTCTCTCTTCGCGAGAACGCAGACTCGATAAAGCGCGAATCTGTGCACCCGCCGAATAGGCCACCACGCGTTCGACGCGTGGATCAATCCGATCCCGGAGGCCCCCAACCCAGCTGCCTTAGTTCGTCGATCGTTGGCGTTTGAAGGCTGGATAGATCACGGGAAACGGGAAGTTTGTAATCGTGCGCTTTTGACCAATGGTCCTGTACTTCGTCGAATACATCCTGCTCCGCCCATGGCGATACCGCTATGCCGATTAATAGTTTTTTGAGATCAATGCGTCGGCGTTTGCACTCATGCACCCACTGGTGAAGCGGATTAAGGTCCTCTTGGGGTTCGCGGTGAGGAAAGTTTGTACCTCGTTAATTGCGAGCCTGTCCACCCACAGGATCATAACTGCACACAACAGTCCTAATCTCGTTCTCCCACCCATAAGAGGGAGCCTTCGTAAACAGTATTTGAAGGGCGTTGTAACCCGTCATTTGCCCGTCACCATATCGAACCTTGCCTATATGCACATCGTCTAGAAACTCGGTCATCGCTACTCTTAACCGGCCATACTCGGACTGAACAGCGACTCCGTAAGGAGCGTATCGATACCACATACGGAGTCGGCTGTCCGGGTCATCAAGGCTCCAGCAATTCAAGTAGTAAGATTCGCTGCGCAGGCGATTTGAAGCTTGATGAGCATTGAGCGCTAACTCGTCATCAAGGTCAAAACGGTCCAGTTTGAGCGTTCGACGGAGGTAACTGTCGGTCGGCAGGCCCTCGTTTGGGTCATCGTTCTTGTAGAGGTCCGTTCTGCGAAAATACAATTCCTCGGTCGCCATGAGATCGCGGAAGTAGGGCATCCTCAGAAACCGCCAAACCGTGTCATTGGCGTCTGGCTCAATTTTCTTGTCGTGATCATGAATGGACATGTGATTTGAACTCTTTGCGGCTATTTTTCGGCTCGGGAACCGCTCTTAGTTGACAACTACCGGAAGGTGCTTCCACAGTCCGACGCACAACTCGCTGGGCGTTGCTGGTTTGCTAACCGGGGCTGGTAAATGCCTTGTAGTATTTGCGCAATCGCAATGGGAGTGGCCTTGGTTGTGCGCACGCCGCGGCAAGATGAGCTAGTGAATATGTTTGACCTTTTTCTTCATGTAATCCATTAACAAATACTGGCCAAGTGTATAAGGAGTAGTGAAATAGGCTTTGCCGCGGCAGATCTCCGTAACCTTCTCGACAAAGCTCACCAGGCCGTAGTCCGAAGCCAGCATGAAGGTATTGATGAGAATGCCATTCCGGCGGCAGCGGACCACTTCATGCATGGTTTC
>JAJYJL010000699.1 GCA_021789565.1 Acidobacteriota bacterium | reverse complement strand
CTACCACCACCTCCAACACTGCCGGAGGTGTAATTTCGCCTTGGATCAACGCTTCCGAAAGCGGGTCCTCGATGTACTTCTGCAAGGCCCGCCTCAATGGCCGGGCCCCGTATGACCGGTCTGTGCAGGTCTTCTCCAAAATCCACTTTCCGGCTTCCGGGGAAAGCGTTAAAGAGATATTCTTTTGCGCCAGGTGCTGGTTCATCGTATTGACCAGCAACTCCAGAATCTGGAGCAGGTCGTTATCATTCAGGGCGTTAAAGATAATGATTTCGTCAAGCCGGTTCAGGAACTCCGGATTGAACAGCCGTTTGACTTCCCCCATTACAAGGTCGCCGATCTTCTTGTCCGTGGCGCCTTCCGCCGCCGACTGGAACCCCAGATTGGAGCGCCGTTCCAGATAGCGCGCCCCGATGTTAGAGGTCATAATAATGATCGTATTCTTAAAGTCGACCGTATTCCCCAATCCGTCCGTTAACTGCCCGTCTTCAAACACCTGCAGAAGAATGTTGAAGACATCAGGGTGGGCCTTTTCAATTTCGTCCAGCAGGATCAGTGAATAAGGCGAGCGACGCACCCGCTCCGTGAGCTGGCCGCCTTCCTCGTATCCTACGTAGCCGGGAGGCGAGCCGATCAGCTTGGACACGGAGTGCTTTTCCATGAATTCCGACATGTCAAAACGGATGAGCACACGGTCGCTGTTAAACAGAATGGCCGCCAGCGAACGCGCCATTTCCGTCTTCCCAACCCCCGTCGGACCCAGGAAAAGGAACGATCCCACCGGACGCCCGGGCGGCTTTAACCCGGCGCGTGAGCGTCGGATAGCCCGCGCCAGCGCCGAAATGGCCGATTCCTGGCTGATGATGCGCTTGTGCAGTTCATCCTCCAGACGGAGCAGTTTCGCCATCTCTTCTTCTTTGATGGAACTGACAGGAATGCCCGTCCAGCGCGCCACAACGTCCTCGATATCTGCTTTGGAAACCGACCCGATGGCGGTCTCATCAATATTATATTTTTCCCGCAGCAAACGAAGGTTTTCGCGTTCCTTACGCTCCTCGTCGGAATAGAAACGCGCCTTCTCAAACTCGTGGTTGGCGATGGCGTTTTCCATTCTATGGACGACAAACTTGATACGCTTCTGGACATCAATCATTTCTTCAGGCAGGGTGCTCTGGCGCAACTTGACGCGGGCGCCCGCCTCGTCAACCAGATCGACGGCCTTGTCAGGTAGAAACCGGTCCGGAATGTACCGGCTGGAAAGGTACACGGAATTTGAAATGGCCTCGTCCGTATAGGTCACCGCATGGAACTTCTCATACCGTTCCTTGATGCCGAATAGAATCTTGATAGTTTGCGCTTCGTCCGGCGGGGGAACTTTGACCGCCTGGAATCGCCTTTCCAGTGACCGGTCCCGCTCAATGGACTTGCGGAACTCGCCCGGCGTGGTGGCGCCAATACACTGAATTTCGCCGCGGGAAAGGGCCGGCTTCAGGATGTTCGCCGCGTCGAGCGATCCTTCGGCTGAACCAGCGCCCACCAGAGTGTGGAGTTCGTCAATAAAGATAATGGCGTTCTGGGCCTCCATCAATTCTTTCATGATGGTTTTCAGGCGCTCTTCAAACTGACCGCGGTACTTGGTGCCGGCCACAATCAATGAGAGGTCCAGGGCCAGAATACGCTTATCGGAGAGGAAGGAGGGAACATCGCCTTCCGCGATGCGCTCCGCCAGGCCTTCCACGATGGCCGTCTTGCCCACACCCGGCTCGCCGATCAGGACGGGATTGTTCTTGGTGCGTCGGCAGAGGATCTGAATGACCCGCTCCACCTCGTTTTCCCGGCCCACCAAAGGGTCGAGCTGATTTTCAAGCGCGGCCTGGGTGAGGTCGCGGCTGAACTCAGAAAGCAGCGAAGTCTCCTTAGCGCGGTTGGCTGACACCTTCTCACCCTGTGAGCGGCTCAACTCTTCCCGAAGCGTGGACAATCGAAGTCCACGTTCGTGGAGAATCTCCGCCGCAAAGGATTTATCCTCCCGGAGAAGTCCTAACAGAAGATGTTCGGTCCCAATGTGTTTGTGGGCCAGGCGTTCGGCCTCTTCGGCGGCATAGGCCAGTACCCGCTTGCATTCCTGGCTGAGAGGCAGTTCGACAGAAGTCGACACCTTTTCCCGAATGGGGATGTGGCCTTCCACCTGCTTTCGAATAGATTCAATGGAAGCGTGAGAACGCAGGAAACGGTTGGTCAGGGCCTTATCTTCGCGCAACAGGCCGAGCAGCAGGTGCTCGGTTTCGATATAAGGGCTTCCGAACTGGCTGGCCTCATATCGGGCGAAGAAGATGACACGCCGGGCTTTTTCTGTGTATCTCTCGAACATAGCTCCTCAGTTCGTCCTTAGACCCTGCTCCTCACCTCATATTATGCCAAAAAGCAGGTTGTCAGTTAAACCGTGGAACTACCACCTCGGTCAGTTGGCCGTCTTCCAGACGCAACGTCCGAGCCGCGCGCTGCGCGAGTTCCATATTGTGTGTGGCCAGCACCGAAGTCAACCCATGAACCCGGTGCAGCCGTTCGAGCAGATCCATGACATGCTCGGCGGTCCGGTGGTCCAGGTTTCCCGTCGGTTCGTCTGCCAGCAGCAACGCTGGCTTATTCACTAACGCCCTTGCGAGCGCCACACGCTGCTGCTCTCCCCCAGAAAGTTCACCGGTCCGGCGACCCAGGGCGTTTTCAAGGCCCACCTCCGCCAGAAGTTCCCTGGCGTCACCCCTTGCCTTTTCGAAATCCCTTCCCGCGATGAGTTGTGGCAGCATCACATTTTCAAGTGCACTGAATTCAGGCAGCAAATGGTGCATTTGCCAGACAAAACCAATACGCCGGTTCCTGTATTCTGCCTGCTCTTCGAAACTGAGTTCGCCCAACTTCTGCCCCCCAAAGTATATCTCACCTCTCGTCGGAGTGTCTAGCGCCGCGAGTAGGTGCAGCAGCGTCGTTTTGCCTGACCCTGACCTTCCAACCAACGCCAGCAGCTCTCCCTGCTCCACCTCGAGGTTGAGGCCGGGAAAAACAACCACTTCCTGCTCGCCGGAGCGGAAGATCTTGGTCAGATTTTCAACACGCAGCATCGGGACCCGACTTCCGAACTCCGAGGGTAACATTAACATAAAACTCTTCTAAGGCAATGAAAGTTTGGTTCAAATTTCATTCGTAACGAAGAATTTCCGCCGAGTCCAGCCTGGCCGCCGAGAACGAAGGATAAAACGCCGAAAGAAAGCTGATGCCCAGCACCGCCACGGTGATCCAGAGGCCGTCCCAGGGCCGTGGAATGAACGGGACGTAGGACAAACCATAAACATCGGCCTGCAGGGGAATGAGGTGATAGGATTCTCCCAGCCACGATCCCCCATAACCCAGCATCAAGCCAAGGAACGTGCCCAGAGCCGCAATCAGGACCCCGTGCAGCGTAAAGACCGTCCAGATTTGCCTATTCCTCGCTCCCATGGACTTCAGGACTGCAATATCACGGTTCTTGTCCATCACCATCATTGCCAGCATGATAAAGATGTTAAGAGCAGCGACCAGCACAATCAAACCGATGGTCAGAATGGTGACCAGCCTTTCCAGCTTCAAAGCGCTGAAAAGCGCGTGATTCTGGTCCATCCAGGTAGTGGTGGCAAAGCCGGGCCCGGCAGCCTTCTGGATGCTCTCAGCGACGGAATCAGCCCGATACACGTCGTCGAGCTTGAATTCGATCACCGAAACCACGTTCCTCAAATCAAACAGGCGCTGTGCAGCATTCAGGTTGGTAAAAACCCATTGGGCGTCGAAATCAAAGAAACCCGAATCAAATATGCCCACGACGCGGAAATGCCTGTACTTGGGGACATCCCCGAAGGGCGTCAGCGTCCCCTGCGGGCTGGTAATCATCACCGTGTCGCCGACCGTTGCCCCGAGGGTCCTGGCCAGTTCCTTTCCGATAATGATCGGGTCCGCGTCGGGAAATGTCTCAGAAAGTCCCTTCAGGGATCCTGAAGTAAGCCGATGGAGCAGGTCACAAACTTTAAGCTCACGCTCCACGTCGACGCCCTTGATCACCACCCCTCCGGACCGCTGCCGGTTCGAAATCAGTGCCTGTTCGTAAAGGGCCGGTGCGGCGGCAACCACGTGCGGCAGCTTTGAAAGACGCTGGGTCAGTGCATCATAATGCCGGATGCCATCGTTCTGGGAACGGATCAGGTTTACATTGGCCGTGGCGCCCAGAAGCTTGCCCTGCAATTCCTGCCGGAAACCATTGTTAATAGCCAGCGCAATCACCAGGGCCGCCACGCCCGCCATCACACCCACTACGGAGATGGCCGTCACCACCGAAATGGCCGCCTGGCGACGCTTCGCCTTCAGATACCGCATTGCAACAAATAATTCAAACTTCATAATCCAGAGCTATTATCCGATGATATCGGCTGGAAGGGAAAGAACTATTGGCGTGAAGCGCGTATTGCTGCCCGCCGGCGCCTCCAAGGCCCCCCGACAGAGGTCAAATCAGAGATCAATGCGCCTTCTGAATTTATCGGTGAGAAAAGCAGGCTATCCCTTTCAGGGCAAATGAAATTTCCTTTCCACAGGCCTTTTTGCCGTGATACTCTTCCCCCCACGGAGGCAGGCCGCAAATGCGAGGATCAAGTTATCTCATTGGATTTGTGATAGCCGTGTTCATCGTTACCGCAGGAATACTGTATTTTTGGTATGCGAAGCTTCGCGCCCGAAGGCTCCTACCTATGGACTCCTTTAGCACCTTTTTTTTGGGAGGCGGTAGGGTTGGAGAACACCTCACTACTAACAATAACTGGGGTATCTGTTTCGCCTTTGCAAACGCCCTTTGGTACTACGCCTACCTCGGATACTATTATGGCCTGTACATTCTCTTCCTGCAGGCCGCCTGGTCCCTAGCGATTGTCTTTATCGCTTGGCACATTACGAAGTATTTGGATGCAAGCAGAGATGGCACCGTTCACGGCTTTATCGGACACCATTACGGCGCACGAGCATCCGTCTTAGCTGCGGTTGCTACACTCATAGGCTATACATTAAACGTCGGCTTTGAGGTTTTCTACTCAGCACACTTATTGGTTGTGTCGGCAGGTGGGACTCAGTATGAGCTCCTCCTCGCAGTTACCATTGCTGTTTTCGTTGGCGGATACTGCATCATGGGGGGTTATCTTAGCAGTGTGGTCACGGATCCCATTCAGAACATCCTGGGCCTAGGAGCGTGTCCGAGAATTACGTATTTTTCTTGAATTGACATGCGCGGATATGGCACAAAGAGGCATGTCGAAGACCTACAAGCCGTACCAACCGGAGCAAGATCTGTTG
>JAJYJL010000698.1:1462-5365 GCA_021789565.1 Acidobacteriota bacterium | reverse complement strand
GACGAAAAAAAATCTTCATTGCACAACAGTCGTGGTTGGGCCGTAGTGCCGACTGAATTTCAGTGACCCCGAATTCAGCCAGCCTCCGGCCCAACCGGAAAGGAGGACTCTGTGACCATCAAGGCTCAGTGGGCCGCACGCGCTAAGCGGCCCCTGGCACTCGCGGGAATCGCCTTCATCCTCCTCGGGGATTATGCCATGGCTCAGAACCTGGGGAGCACGCCCCAGTTCAACGTGGCAGTCCAGGGGCAGACGGGAGCGCAGCCCGAGGGAGCGTT
Organism: Acidobacteriota bacterium; assembly: GCA_021789565.1. Next base: position 5,087 of record JAJYJL010000698.1, on the reverse strand, counting down.
CCTGAACTTCATCAACTGGATCGGGAACGTGATCGCTCCGGTGGCGGCCGGGGGCGCGGTGGTGGGAGCCATCGTGTCCTGGCTGACGGGCCGGGGTTTCGGCCGCTGGCTGTTTGCGGCCGGAGCCTTGCTCGCCGTTTCCGGCGTCACGCGACTGATCGAGTACTGGATCACCAACGGAACAGGAGGTGTTACCTAAACCAAAACGCGAGCCCCCTCACCCTGTCTGGCCATGTACGCCGGCGCAGGCAGGCAACTTCAACCCGGGCAGGCAGCTCGGGAAAGAACCTACGCACGACCAAGGCTGCCTGCCCACAACCGAGCGAAAGCTTTTCGAGAAGACGGATGACGACACCGCAACTCTTGACCGATATCGCGAACCTGATGCTGCTGCTTTCACCCTCGGCATCGGTTCTGTGCCTCGTGCTCGCCGGCATCAGCCTGCGGCGCGAGACAGGCGGAATCAGCTTTGTCATCGGAAGCGGGTTCATGAAATGGATGTTCTGGGCGGTGGTTTTCCTGACGCTGCCGGGACTGCTCAGCTTGTTCGGGAATATGGGCGTCAACGTGCCGCCCTTGGGCGGGAGCATCAGCTCTTCCTGGCTTGCCAGGTTCGAAACCAGCGTTTCAAGTTTCTTCCAAGTCTTCGTCATCGCGCGCATGGTCCCGGTACTCGCGGCTTTCATGGTCGTGCGCGGGCTCCTCGATACAGCCGAGGGCGGTCATCCTCTGCCCTCGATCCTGGGCGCGCTGTTTCTGCTCGGCGTCCAGACCACTTATACCCTGATGACCCAGTTCAACACGGGGACCCAATACTCGCTCGTCGATGTCCTCGGAAGCCTCTGGACTTACCTTGCGAGCGTGATCATGCCCATCGCGGCCGGGCTCGCGGTCTTCGGCGCCATCATCAACTTCGCAACCGGAAAACCGGCGATGCGCCTCGTGGCGCTTGCGCTCGCGTTCATGTGCGTTTCGGGCCTGTGGTATCTGGTCCAGGCAATGGCCCAATAGCGGGAGGAGAATGTGTCTTTTTATAACGGCATTCTGAACCTGACGAACTGGACGGGCAACGTCATCTTGCCCACGCTTGCGGCCGTGTTCTTCGTCCTTGCCATCCTGCGGTTCTCGCGAGGCCAAGCCTACTACCAGGCGATGTACGGCGGGCTCTTGTGCCTGATGGGATCGGGCCTCGTGCGTGCGCTTGAGACATTCGCTTCGCAGAGGGCTTGGAACGATCCCAATGTTTATTGGATTTCGCTCGTGACGCTCGTCAATTGGGTTGCGAACGTCATCATGCCGCTCTTCGCGGCCCTCGAAGTCGTGTCCGGCGGGGTCACGCTCGCGACCGACATTCGGGTTCACTACAGCAGCAGTTGGCAGCGACATTTTCTGACGGCTGGACTATGCCTGCTGATTTCGGGCCTCCTGCGTCTCGCTGAGTTCTTTGTCAGCCAAGGCACAGGCGGGGTGACGTAGGGAATTACGGTTCGGATTTGGAAATTCAAGCATTGTCGGAGGAATTGCAATGGCGCTTGATGTTACACCAGTGCAGCGAAACCTGCGAACGCGGGTGACGTTTTTGGGGCTTGAAGCTGAAGACTTGTTCGCCATCCTGGCCTTAGCGATTGTGTCAAACATCCTGGGCCGGTTTCTCCACCGGGAGATGTTCGGCCTGCCCATGAACATGGTGGTCCAGTATCTGGTGCCGCTGCTGAGCGTGCCGGGCCTGATGCTTTTCAAATATGGCAAGCAGCGCGGCTATCTGCTCGATTGGGTGGAATTTCACTCGAAACCCCACGTTTACTCGGCGCTTGAGCCTGACACGCAACTCACAAAACCCTACGTCAAGTACGGAGATGAATGATGCCCGTCACACTGGATCAATACGAACGCTCTCTTACCGCCCCAGCGTTGTGCGAGCAACTAAGAATTCGGGACTTGCTCGACGACGTGGCAATCCAGACCGACGGCTCGTTCGTCGCCGGGTACGAGTTGACCGGCCTGACTGCTCTCTACGCAAGCGACGAAGACCGCAATCGAAACAAGCAGGCTCTTGAAGCCTTGATCCGATCCCTCCCAGAGCGGTCTGTCCGGATGCAGATGCGGTTTGAAATCGCCGAAGGGACGGGCGACCTGCTCCCGCGTTACAACCGGGAGCAGCGCAACCCGAGCGCCGTCCTTCAGGCCATTGACAGGGAGCATGTTCTTGCGTGGCGCGAGAGGGACGGCAGAGGGGAATATCTCCGGCATCTGCTTCACGCCTACTTCGTCTGGAACCCGCGGATCCATCACCAATCACCCGACTTCGAGTGGAAACGAAAGATGAAAACCTCGCGAGGTGCCGGCTGGAATCTCGCGGCCACGAAGTGCATCGAGCGCACGCGACGTGAACACGAGGATTTGCTGGCCGAGTTCAACAGTCTGATGGCTGGCGTCGAAGCGACCCTCAACACGACCGGAATGCTAGCCAGGCGGCTAACACATCAGGAATTGTTTCTCGAAATCAAACGAGCGCTCAATCCCTTGATTGATGACACGCTCCGTTTCAGGCCGCCAGATCAACCCTTCATTTACGAAAGCGCCCGCAGCCAGGCTGCAAACGTCAATATCGAGGATGAGGCGGACGATTACCTTAAGATAGGCGGCCTGCTCTATTCCTTCGTCAGCCTCAAAGACCTTGCCGACGCTACTTTCCCCGGCATGTTGCGGGAACTTTTGGAAATGCCGTTTCCATTGGTCGTGAATGTCGAGGTGACTCTGCCCGACCAGGCCAAAGTGCAAAAGCAGTTCAAATCGCGCCTGCGGAAAATGATGGCTGCGCAGCGCGACATCCACGGGGGTTTTCGACTCAACGTGGACGCCCAGGTGGCGGAAGAGCAGTTGATCGAAGTTCTGAAAAAGGTCATATCGAGTTCGCTGAAGGTTTGCGAGGCGAGCCTGATTGTCGAGATCAGAACTTCAAAGCCCATCCATAGCCGCGTCCATCGCGAGGAGGCGGAACGGATTCTCGCCGACCGGCGCCAGCGGGTGCTTCATGCGTTTGCCAGGATGAACGGCGCGCGCGGCATCGCGGAGATGCTGGCGCAGAAGCGGCTCTATTTCGGGAGCCTGCCTGCGATGGCGAGCGACAACAAGCGGGAGATTCCCCAACTCACCCTTCATGCGGCTGACTTACTGCCTGTCGAAGTCCCCTGGCGCGGGACGCCGCACTCGCCCGTGATGCTCTTTGAGACTCCTGAACGCCAGTTGATTCCCTTCTCGCCTTTCGATCCATCACTCGGCGACGCCAACATGCTGATTATGGCCAAAAGCGGCGGCGGGAAGACCTTTATGGCCCAGATGTTCCTGCTGATGCTTGCGCGGACGAACCCTCTCATTTCGATCCTCGAGCGCGGGGATTCCTACCGGCCGCTCGTCGAGCTGATGGGCGGACGAACCATTGCTGTGGACCTGGAAGGCCGGGAAACCCTCAACCCCTGGGACCTGCCGCCTGGAGAAACACAGCCAACGAAAGACAAGATTGCTTTTCTTAAAAACCTCACCCTGCACATGATCGGGCAGGATCGCCGCTCGGATGACACCTTGCTCGACAACCTTTTGAGCGACGCCATTGCCAGGACCTATA
>JAJYJL010000698.1:0-1452 GCA_021789565.1 Acidobacteriota bacterium | reverse complement strand
CCAACCTATAACGACCTTAAGGAAGAGCTTGCCAACTGGCGGGACGAGGAGCGGATCGAGCGGATGATGGATGAAGCGAAACTCGCCTCGGTCAAGCTCCGGTCTTGGACGGACAAGGGTGTTTACGCGAACCTCTTCGACCGGCGGACAACAATGCGGCTCGAGGCAAGCTGGCTCTTTTTCGATGTCGAGGGCCTGAGCTCGGACCCACAGCTCGAAACGGCGATGAGCATGGTCATCGCGCACGCTGTCTCCGAGCGTACTTCCGGCAAAACCGGTCAGCCTTCCATCACTGTCCTCGATGAGTGTTGGGCACTGCTTGATTCGCCAAGCCTTGCCCCGGAGGTGGTTCAACTCTTCCGCACGGCGCGAAAACGCTACGGAAGCGTCTGGGGCATCAGCCAGACGCCCGAGGATTTTGTGGGCACGGAGACAAAGCCACGGGAGCATGGGCCGGGAATCCTCAAGAACGCAACAACCAAGATCATCGGCCAGCAGCCGGGTGACACGAGCATCCTCGTAAAACACCTTTCGCTCAATCCGGCAGCCATAAGAGAAGTGAAGGAATTCAGCGCCCCGCAAAAAGGCCAGTCAGCGCGGGCCCTACTTGTGCTGGGAGAAAAGGCGGATACGACACAGACGATTTGCCTTGTGCCAACGGCGCTTGACTACTGGATTGCGACGACGTTTCCACGCGAGCGTCGCTATCGCGCGCGGTTCCTGAACGAGCATCGAGGCCGGCCGCTTCTTGAGTGCTATCAGGATCTCGCCAGGAAGTTCCCGCGGGGACTGGCCGACCTGCCGCCGCTTCCCGAGGAGGCATCGGCGAAAGCACAGGAGGCACTGGGCGCCAATTGAGTTCAGGCTTCGCCACGGCGGTAACAGAGAGAAGTCGCAAATGACAGTGCCCTGTTAGGGCACAGACGAGGAGGAGGGTTATGACCGCAGTTTTCTTACTTCTTTTTACGTGGGGGATGGTGAGAGCAAAGACCCGAAAGCAGGTGCTGGCCCTCGCCCTTGTGGGCACAACGGCGGCGGTGCTCGTTGCCCGGCCGCGGCGCGCCTACGGACAAACTCTCGTTGGCGAGATCCAAGCCGTGCTGAACGTCATCAGCGGCATTATCCAAACCGCGCTCAACGCGGTCCACACCGTGACGAGTGCTATCAGCGCGTTCTACCAGACCGTCGCTTGGCCGGTTCAACTGATCAACCAGGCGAAGGCGCTTGTCTCGCAAATGATCACCCAATACCGAAGCCTCATGCAGAGCATTTTCAATATCAACCTCGTGAGCGCAACGCTTCCCGCGACCCGAAGCCTCGAAACCGTAATCCGCAATCCGCAGGTCAATGACTTCAACTCCCTCGCGAGTGACTACAGGAATGTCTACGGCCCTCTGCCGTCAGCAACGGCGGCAAGTCCTCAGGACCGAATGATGATGGACATGGACGACG
>JAJYJL010000697.1 GCA_021789565.1 Acidobacteriota bacterium | reverse complement strand
GTCGGCCAGGGGACGTCCCTTGTTCTGCGGCAGATGGAAGTGGCGTGCGATGTTTTCGACCACAACAATGGCGTCGTCCACGAGAATACCGATGGAAAAGATCAGGGCAAAAAGGGTGACGCGGTTCAGCGTGTACCCGTAGATGTAGAAGACGAACAGAGCGAGGGCAAGGGTGCCCGGCACAGCCGCCAGCACCACGATGGAAGGCCGCCAGCCGAGAGCGAGCGCGATGAGCAATGTGACGGAAAGTGTCGCAATCAGCAAGTGTTCCAGCAAGTCATTGGATTTCTCTTCCGCCGAACGGCCGTAATTCCGTGTGACGGTAAGGTGAACGTCCTGGGGAATCACGTTGCCCTTCAACTCGTTGGCCATCTTGAGGACTTCATCTGCCGTGGTGACGGCGTTCGTCCCTTTGAGTTTGGATACGGACAGCGTGACGGCAGGGAATTCGCCCGTGGCGCTGCGGCGCTGCTTTTCGCCTGCTTTCCCGTAGCCGAACAGAACATAGTTGGAGGGTTCGGCCGGTCCATCCTCGACCGTGGCAACATCGCGAAGATAAACCGCGTGGCCGTTCGAAACCCCAATGACCACCTTGCCCACGTCATCGGCGGTGCGAAGGAAGTCGCCGGTTTCCACCTGGTACTCGCGGTTGCCGGAAGCGAATTCACCCGCGGGAAGTTCCTGGTTGGTCATGCCCAGGATGGGCACAATCGCCGCCGGGGCCACGCCATGGGCCGCCATCCTGGCAGGGCTCAGCATGACGCGAATCTCGCGCTTTTGCCCGCCCAGGATGTTGGTAACGGAGACGTCCTGGACGGTCTGAACTTGCCGCTGGACTTCCGCAACCACCCGGCGGATCTGGTAGTCATCGTAACGGTCGCTCCAGAAAGTAAGCGCCAGGATGGGCACGTCGTAAATGGTTCGGGGCTTGATCAGCGGTTTGGTGGCGCCGGGAGGAATCAGGTCGAAGTTCGAATAGAGTTTGTCGTAAAGCTTGACGATCGAATCTTCCTCGTTTTCGCCCACCTCGAACCGGACAATCACCATGCTCTGGCCGGGATAAGACATGGAGTAGACATACTTGACCCCGGGGATTTCCCAGATCAGCCGTTCCATGGGCGTCGTCACGCGCTTTTCCACTTCTTTGGCGCTGGCGCCCGGCATCCCCACAAAGACGTCCATCATAGGGACGACGATCTGCGGATCTTCCTCGCGGGGCGTTTCGTAGATGGCGAACGCACCCAGCAGGACCGCGAATATCATCAGCAGAGGGGTAAGCTTCGAATTGATAAAGTAGCGGGCGACGCGGCCGGCGACGCCGATTTTACTGTTGTTCATGAGGTTTGAACCCGCGCTCCGTCGCTCAGTTGGTCGATCTTTGAGATGGCAACACGCTCACCGTCTTCAAGCCCGGAAAGAATCTCAATCTGCTTGCCGAAAGTCTCCCCGGTCTTGACCAGCCGGTAGTAAGCAACGCCTCTCGAATCGATAACAAACAGGCCTTCCAGTTCGCCTCGCTGGACCAGGGCATCGGAAGGAACCAGCAGCCGGTTCCCGGTTCCGATCGCAAAGTCTGCAGAACCGTACTGCCCCGACTGACAGTTACAGTCCCGAGGAAGCTCCACTTTGGCCACAAAGGTCCTGGTGGCAGGGTCTGCTGCGGGAACGACTTCGACGACCCGTCCCTCCGCCTGCTGGGACCCCAGCTTGACCGGGACCTGTTCTCCCAGGCGGATCAAGCCGAGAAGACGTTCCGGAACACTGGCATCCAACTGGAAGTGGCCGGTTTCTTCAACCGTGATCAGGGGAGTGCCGGGCATCACCAGCGTGCCTTCATCAACGGACTTTGCGGTCACTACGCCGTCAATGGGCGAAACGATCCGTGAATAGCTCAACACGGTTGCCGCCGAGCTGTGCTGGGCCTGTGCCTGGCGCTGGCGGGCTTCCATCTGTTTGATTTTTGCCTGGGTGGCCATTTCGTTGGCCACCGCACCCTTGTAACGTGTCTCGGCGTTGTCGTATTCCTGCCGGCTCACCGACTTTTTGGCCAGCAGGGCCTTGTAACGCAGGAAGGTTGCCTTGGCAAACTTTCGATCGGCTTGGGCTGCCTGAAGCGCCTGCTTGACTTCCGCCAAACCCTGGTCGCTTTCCTCGATGCCGGCGGCTGCCGCCTCAAGCTGCGCCCGCTGAACGCGCGAGTCAATCACGGCGAGCAACTGGCCGCGCCTGACGCGGTCGCCCTCTTTCACCGAGACTTTCCTCACCGTCCCGCTGATTTCGGCGCCCAGCACGCTGGTTGTCCCGGACTTCACGGTCCCCACGGCCTCGTAATAATCGGGGGTCGGCTGGGCATGGACTGTTACGACCGCTACGCCTGAAACCACTGCCGGAGCAGGTTCCTGGGCCTGTTGTTTTGACCCGCAGGCAGTGAGAAACGCGGCGACAAGCATGGCCAGCGTAAATGGGAAATAGGTTTGTGTTTTCATGGTCGGCAAAACTCCTGAGCTTTAAGGCATGGTTACTGTGTCACCGCCGGTGAAGCGGGCCCAAGTTTGCCTGTGGCCAGTTCTAGGGCGGCAAATGCCAGCCGAAAATCGTAGACCGCGTTCAAATGGTTGTTCTGTGCCGAGGTGCGCATGGTCTCCGCGCGCAGCACGTCCATTATGGTTGCCAGACCCGCCTCGTACCGGTTTTGCAGGATTCGCAGGCTCTCTTCCGCCTGCGCGGCCGAATCGCGTGAAACTTCCACCCGCTGGCGCGCGGCGTTCAGATTCAGAAAAGCCTCACGGACCTGCAGGCGCACTACCGACTCCATCTGGCGGCGCAGGGCTTCCGCCTGGCGCTCATAGGCCCGGGACTCGGCGATTTGTGCCCGCCGGGCGCCGCCGTTAAAAATGTTGAAGGTTAGAGTGGCGCCTGCAATCCAGTTGTTGCCGCCTCGAGCGGCAAACGCCTGATTGTCCTGTTCCCATGAACCCATCATGTCGATGCGGGGAAGGAATTCTTTCCTGGCCAGCGACACGGAGTTCCCGGCCCGTTCCGCCTGGAGTTGAGCTTCATGGTAATCAGGGCGCTGCTTGAGCGCCTGCTGCTGCAGACTGGCAAGGTCTCCTACAGCGACTTTCACCGGCGCGAGTTTGCCCTGGGTCTGGGTCGAAGCATCTTCGGGTGCGCCCATGGCTACGTTGAGCGCCGCCTGGGAGATGGCCACGGCGTTTTGAGCTCGAATCAGATTCTCTTTGGACTGGGCCAGTTGTGCCTGCGCGCTCAGCACGTCAGAGGCAACAACGAGGCCCTGTTGCTCGCGGGCGTGGGCCCGGTCGAGGTCCGCCTGCGCCATGGCCACGGCCGATTGCGCCACCCGCACCTGTTCGCGGGCAAGAAGTCCGTTCAGGTAGGCATTGATCACTTCAAAGACCACGCTCTGCTCGGTGCGGTTGGTAACTTGCCGGACGCTCTGGGCCTGAAGGCGGGCATTCCTGACCCTGCCGGAGGTCCGTCCAAAATCGTAGAGCGGCACGGAGGCGGAAAACTGCGTGCGGAAATTATCGACCGCCGGAGGAGTGTTCAAAAATCCAAGATCGAAATTAGCAGCAGTAAACTGTTGTTGCGTCAGCAGGGTGCCGAAGACGTAAACAGGATTGTTCCCGCGCGTAACGCCTTCCGAGAAATTCAGTTGAGGCAGGTAGCCAGCCTTGGCCGTATCAATGGCGTGCTGCGCCGCGTCTGCGTAAGCAGCAGCGGCCTGGACCGTGGGATTGTTCTTTAGTGCAATATTGACCGCCTCCTCCAGACTCACCGGGCCGGTGGGGGCAGGAGCTTTTCCTTGCGCCCGCAGGGAAGGCCCGAAAAGCAAGGCCAGGAGAATGGGCAATATCGCAAGGCCGCCTGCGGCCGCAACGGACCGCAGGAATCCGGGGAGTTGGCCCAAGAAATTGGCGAATTGCATGCTCATATTCTCGAACGGTGTTCGATGAAGGGCGGTGATCATGGTCACCTGGCTTTGTTCGCAGGCTTGCCGCATTACGACCTTTCCTCAAAAGCATGTGAGCGGTCCATCTGCTTGAGCAGGCTTGTCTCCTGCTGCATTTGCTCAAACAGGATTTCGCGGATCAGACAGCATGCTTTGATCATTTTGGGATTGGCCAGCCGGTAAATGACGCTGTTGCCCTGCTTGTGTGAATCCAGCACTCGCCGTTGCCTCATCAGGTTGAGGTGTTGGGAGAGATTGCCCACCGTGACCTGGAGACGCGTGGCAAGATCGGTAACTGACATTTCGCCGTCGTGCAGGATGTCAATAATCTGCAGACGGGTGGGATGAGAAATGACCTTGCAGAAATCCGCATGGCGCCGGTAGAGGTCTTTCTCGAGTGAAGCCGAACGCCGTGATTGCCCTGCCATAAAATTCTCCTCTAGTATTATAGAATTATCTATAATACGAATATTGTCAAGATTTTTTGTGAGCGCCCTCTCTGGCGAAGGTGACATTCCCGGGAAACTGCGGGTTCCAGAGCCCCGAAAAGAAACTCGACGGAACGCCGGCCCTGAGGGCAATAGACCAGCTTTGGCGGGGAGGGCTGTAGGTGGCTAACTCCTGTTACATCAATTCAATGGAAAAGATGGATTGCGCTTGGAGCTTGCCGGAAAATTGAGCGCCGCGGCACCCGGGGATTGGAAGGGGGTTACAAAGGAACTCGGCGCCTAAGTGTTTCGAAGACCCGCAAAATTCCGTGATATTATTGGGAGGCGTTGCAGGTAGTGCGAAGGGGACGCCAGTTCCGGGTGTTCCTGTTCGGGGGTTCAGGTCCGTGCCCGGGGTTGCGCCGGGGGGAAAACAGCGCGGGTGCCGGGCAAAGGTAAGGGAAGCTGTCCGGCAGGCGAGATCGCTGATCTGGCGAGAGGTATAGGCTTTTCCCCCATCGCAGGGGAAGCCTGTCAGACCTGGCTGTTCCTTTCTGTACGCCGTTGTTTCATGTGGAGGGGAGAAATACGATTCCTTGAGGAATGGAGAATGAATATGTCACATCGACTTTGGCTTATGTGTCTTGTTGCTGTTTCTTTCCTTGCCCTGACGACGCTGACTCAGGGACAGAGCGCGAGCGTTGCGAATAGTCCTGTTCCCGGCTCCCGGCAGCAAATCCTTGATCGCTCTTCAGGCGCGTATCAGGATGGAGGTTCTGCCACTCAATATGTGTATCCCCCCGCTCCCAAGCCACAGGAGAGCAGCCAGCAACAGGGCAACGACAGCCAGGGGCAGAGTCAAAACGGGAATCAGAACCAGGGGATGTCTGGAAACCAGAATCAGAACCAGAACGGCCAGGGACAGAAGAAAGAAGAAGCGCCCCCAGAGAAGCCCAGCTACCTGACCTACACCG
>JAJYJL010000696.1 GCA_021789565.1 Acidobacteriota bacterium | reverse complement strand
GGCTGATCGCTTCGATGAGGTCGGGAGCGCGCGATCTCGCACGCGCGGGACCCACGCTCCCGTTCCCCATTGCCTTGTTCGGACCTCATCGAACGATAGACCCTTAGGCCTTGAAAACTCCCGCCGCCAAGCGCCGGAATCTTGTAGCTACGAAAAATCGCCCGCACTCCATTTCCGGCTGAACCAGGACATTACCACGCCGATCTTTGCCGGACTTTCGCCGCCTCATCTATTTCCGACTTACAAGCAAGGGCTTGGGAAACTGTTCGTGACGCCCTGGCGCTGGCAGAATCCCTAATCCGACCCGGAGCCAAAGCCTCGACTATTTGGCGGGAACTCCGTCAATTCCTGGATGGGTTCGAAGCCGCGCGCGGCTCATTTACACATCACGCCGGTCACGGCATTGGCCTGCACGGCCAGGAATTTCCCTGGTTAATTCCAGGAAGCGATCAAACCTTGCAAGCCGGAGAGATACTTGCCCTCGAGCCCGCACTCTACGGCGAAAGTCTTAAGGGTGGCATCCGGCTTGAGGACAATTACGTGGTAACTGAGACGGGAGTGAAGAAGCTCAGTACGTTCCCGTTGGAAATGAAACTCTGATAGTGCTCTGAGCCGCGGTAGAGGCGACAGTTAACCCCCGTTCCTACGGGGTTCGCCGAGTTACCGGCCCCACGAAATCTCTTCCACCGACCACAATCCTCACTCATGACACAGCCGCGATCGAGGGGCTACCGGGATTCCGAGGCAATTTGAGCCTGTCGAGCGCGGCGAGGATCTCATTATTCAGGAATTGAATGTGCTGAAGATCGTGATGGTCAAGTTCGAGCTTTGCTTCCCTAACAACAGGCGTCTTCATGATCCCCCGAGCCCAAAGGAGCGCCTTTTCGGTGTGATGAAGTAATTCAACATTTTGCAAGCTGAAGGTGATCTGAGGCAGGACAGAACGGAAGATCTCGTACGCCTCGCCCTTAGATCCTTGCTCGGCCAATCGGAATACATAGGCAAGGATATCTGCCACACCCAGACTGGGCATGACTCCACAAATCCCTGCCGGGATTAGCTCGATCATATACATTCCTCCCCAGCCTTCCAATACCCCAACTTCGCCTGCCGTTCTATGGAGAATTGCTTCCACTTTGAACGCCATCAAGGGTTCCTCAAGCTTTACATAGCGAAAATGCGGGTGAGTTTTGTGCAAGTTCGCGATGAATTGAGAGTTCAAGGTTGGGCCGCCGGGGTTGAAGTCTTGAATGACCAGAGGGATGTCAATCGCGCTCAGGATTTGATCAAAGTAACGGAAAATGTCGCGGTCCCTTAAAGGAAAAAGACGCGGCGTGGAAACAGAAACTGCATCCACGCCCGACCGTTGTGCATTGAGCGCGGCTTCCCTTGCCAGCTTCGCTGAAAGGGCATTCACCTGTCCGACCACCAGGATTCGTCCGGCCACCTGCTCAACCGCTTCGGCAATGGCGCGGCGCCTTTCGTCCTCCGTGAGCTTATAAAACTCGCTTGCGTATGCGGGAAGGCATAAGCCGCACGCTCCGCTCACACATGCAAATTCCACCAGAGCGCGCAGGTTTTCCCAGTCTACTTCCTCGTCCTTCCTAAACGGGGTCGGGATAATCGGCACGATCCCTCGAATTTGCAAAGGAACACGCGCTTTCTTACCTCCTTGCTCTTTCATTTGAACGCCCTGCCTCTGCAGGATATATGGGTTTAGCCTTCAGGTTCCTACCCCTTCCGCATTGTTACCAACGGAAGTTGATTTGACCTCCGCTCCACGTCAACCAGTGTGCCAATGTACGCATCGAGGTGCGATGGCCATGTTCACGGCGTGTTATATTACATCTTTGGGTGTGTTTTCGCCAGGTGACCCTAATTTGGCCACACGGGCAATGACGTCGATTTCCAGTCGCATGCCCTCACCGAGCCCGGACTGGACTGTGGTTCGTGCGGGCCGAACCCCTGGGAAGAACTCGGCGTAAGCTGAATTGAAGCGATCAAAATCACCAATGTCCTGCAGATGGCACGTTGACTTAACAACGTCAGCAAAGGTACAGCCCGCAACCTCGAGGATCTTTCCAACGTGATCGAGAGTCAATCGCGTCTGTTCCTCAATCGTACCGGCTACCACCTTTCCAGTCGTCAAGTCGATTGGCCCTTGGCCGCTCACGTAAAGCCATCCGTCAATCAGCACAGCCGCTGAGTAGGCGCCTGTCGAAACCTTCTTGTCCGGATGCTTGATCTCGACCTTTGCCATAAATAGACTCTCCTAAGATTCCGGTGAATTTCGGTAGCGCGCTCATCCGTCTAACGAAGCCCGAACATTTAAGATGCCATTGAAGAGCCGGATACTTGTTCGTTGACGTCCCCATCCCTCGTTTGAATGCCGCGCCACTATATCGGCGGCCTTAAATCCGCGGTCGTTTGACTGCTGTCGGCTGACTTATCCCATGCTGTTATGAGCAGCGTGCTTCCCAGGATGATGACCCCTCCAATCACTGCGACAGGCGTTAGCCTCTCGCCAAGCCAAATCACAGCGATCGGAATTCCGAAAAATGTGATGAGATAGTTTGAAAGAGCCGCCTGGATTGCGTCAAGTTGTTTGAGGGCTTTCAGAAATAAAACCATGGACAGAAAATTATGAAAAAAGGTCAACAAAGCAAGCCCCACCCATGTCCTCAAAGTAAAACTGGAAATGTGCCAGAACGTATTCCCCTCTTGAACCGCGACCAAAGGCGTCATAATTACAAACATCCCGACGTAAGTATAGAAAAGGACCTCCAGCGGAGAATATCTTGCCAGCACCTTCTTGCTGTAAGAGTTATAAAAGGCGCTGCCCAGAGTTCCTAACAAAATCAGAGAGTTGCCAAGCAGATACCCTTTACCAAAATCAAGGCTCGTAAAGTTGATATCAGAGCACACCAGAACGCCTAGGATGGCAATCCCGAAACTGATCCAACGCACCCGTGTCATCCGCTCGCCCAGGAAAATACGCGCCAAGACTGCCGTAGATATGGGCAGCGTTAACATCAACAAGGCGGCATTGCTAGCGAGCGACCACCGGGTCCCCCAAGTAATGAAGACCTGGCCGGGGAAGACACCCAAGAGCGCCAGCAGTATAAAGGTGAGCAAGTCCCATTTGCACCGACTAGGCGTCTGGTGGGACTTTCGCTTTTCCATGGCGATGAAGGGAAAGAGGAGGAAGGTAGCTAAAGTCATGGGTCCCCACACAGTAACTAGAGGTCCTACCTGATCCTGAACCAATTTGACGCAGGTGAACTGCAGGGCCCACATTAGATTGCACGCGGATAACAACAGCCAGTTGCGCATTACTCACCCAACGTTTAGTTGCCGTTCCTCCGCCCTCAAACCGAAGTCATTTATTGCTTAAGTTCAAGAAGCAACACTCCGTAAGCGGGGACGGTTGCACTTATCCCAGCCGCCAGTTCCAAAGAGGGATAGACCCGAGCGGGAGAGCTCTTTGTCGTGAGACTTACGATCCGGTAGTCACCGGATGCCAGTTTTAATTTCAGCCGGCCAGTCACCTGGTCTGGCATGTAATTCATAACCGCGACGATGTCATGAGAGTTCCCCACAAGCTCCCGGACCTCGATAGTCGGCTGAGGTGAAACCTTCGTTTCGAATTCGACCCGCGAACTGACACCAGCGGCGTTTAAGAACTTACGGACTGAGCTGCGAAGGCCGTCCAGTGATTGATGGAGGGAGGCGGCGGAATGGCCAAAAGGTGTGTAGCGCTTGCTTACGGAAAACCCGATTCGGAGAACCCGACCGTCAGGCGAAAGTGCAATGGGTTCCGCCGGATTTCCTGTCGTGGAACCCTCCTCAAACAGCGCATGGATTTCTCGTGCCGCCGCTGAACTAAGTTCTTCATTGCGTGAATTCCATAGCGCAGGTTGACCGTTAACGATTAGATACCCTCCGGCCGAAATGAACCGGTGAATCGCGCTGGTCATCTGGCTGTCCCAAACCTCGGCCTCGTCGCCGATCACGAGGACTTTGCACTGAGATAGTTCGGACAAATTTCGTTCGGATATAAATCGCACGGGAACTTGCAAGTCGCGGAAGAGGCTCGTTGTGCCCTCCAACGAAGACATATTGACACCATAAAGCGAGGAAAGGTCGGTTACCAGCACTCCAACCTGGGGAGGCGGGACATGTAAGCCATAAAGGTCAGGCGCAATGCGAGCCAAGAGATTGTCCGCTTGGCTGACCAACCCATACCACGGTTCGTGGGGCATCAAAGTCTTAGGATTCACCATTGACTGGTCTTGGTTCTCAACCGGCTCAGTGATATACGCCCAATAGGACAGCCCTGCCAGTGAGCCTCGGAACACCGCTCCGATTACAGTCGGCACGGTGATGAGTTTCGAATAAGGCGGATCGCCGTAGAGATGCATTGTTTCGATTACCGCCTTGCCATAGTGAATACCGATCTGATCAAGCAGGGCATCCCGCGAGCCCATCGTGACAGTGGTAATGCCTCGAGTAACAACGTCCACGTCAGGGACGAGATCCCACCAGGAAGAAACAGCCAGCCAATTGCCCCAGATGTTGCCTGCATTGTTGCCGGAGCTCAAGTAGGTATACAGCGTCGGCCAGACGGGGTGGTCGGGGTCTAGCCGGTGGAGCAGCAGGTAAAGCTTGTGAAAGTACTCCTGAATAGTCTGGCGCCGAAAATGTTGCCAGTCAGCGTACGCCGCGCTGTGCTCCCGCTGCCTCGGCGGTGCGACCTCCGCCCAGCTCCCGTAATGGCTCCCCCACGCCTGATTGAGCGCTTCCAAACTCCCATACTTCTGCCGAACCCATTTGCCAAAACCCTGCAGGCATCCCTCGTCGTAACTGTAGTACCCGTCCACGGGGGGATAGGAGTATTCGTCCCCTGTGTACCAAGCCAGCGTGCTAGGATTATCCCGAAAAGCCTTCACGACAGCCGTTAGATACGCCGCGTGCGCTTCCCACACTGCCTCCTGGCAGAACGATACCTGCGGACTGGTGTTCTCCCCCAGTACGTCGCTCCTCAGGTATGACTTGCCGGCGGCTGAAACCATTTGATGTTCGGCTGCCTTATAGGTATCGGTGTCGGGCGGAGGGCCTAAATCCGGCATGGCAAACAGCCCTCGACTGTAGGCCAGGGCAGCGGCCTTGCGTGCCCCATCGAAACTGTAGGCATGGCGACTTGCGTCCCACCGCGCATGCCACGCCAAATCCACCACTTTGCCCCGCGGCATGTTGCCCAGCACGGGAAATTGGCGAATGACGAAAATCGGGTGCCCATTGACCTCCAGCCGGTTGTTGCGCACCCGCACCTGGTTCCCCATCTCCGCACCATAGCTCAACTGTTCCAGCGCCACCTGCGAGCCCGCCG
>JAJYJL010000695.1 GCA_021789565.1 Acidobacteriota bacterium | reverse complement strand
CGGTGGTGGTGGCGCCCGCGGGCGAGTTCGATCCGGCGCGCCTGCGCGCGCTCGGCGTGGACGGCACGCAAGGCGTCGGGGCCATGGAACTGAACGTCCATGGCCTTCCCGTGGACGTTCTTGCTGTGGCGGCGTACAAATGGTTGCTGGGGCCTTACGGCACGGGCTTTGTGTATGTTCGGGAAGAAGTGTTAAACCGCCTGGACCTGAAGGTGGTCAACTGGATGTCCGTGGACGGTGCGGACGATTTTGATGCTTTGCCGGCAGATGATTTTACGCTCGCGGACGCCGCCAGGATTTTTGATGTGCCCGAGACGGCCAATTTTCTGAACCTTTCGGCGATGGAGGCTTCACTCGAGTTTGTCCGAGGTGTGGGCGCGCGCGCCGTCACTGAGCATTGCATGGAGCTTCTTGACCACGCGGCGGAAGGGTTGCAGGAGCGCGGCTACGTTCTGTCCAATGACGACCGCTCGCAGCTTCCCTCGCCACTTTTGTGTTTCCGGTGCCAGACGCCCGAAGCGACGGACAAGTTATATGAGAAGCTGAAGGCTCACCATATTGAGGTCAGCCTGCGTCACCACCGGATTCGCGTTTCGCCTTATCTCTACAACAATAAAGAGGACATCGACCGCCTGCTGGCAATAGCCAGCTAACAGACCGGTTTTGTGGATGGGCGTGAAAGGGCACGGATTCATCCGTGCCGCAGAGGCAGGTCGGAGGGGGCGGCTTTAGCCGCTGAAAGTTCCGGCGCCACGAGCGTTCCGTTCAGGGGCTGAAGCCCTCAACAAGTTCATAGCAGACGGCGCCGGCACAACTGAAGTCGTGCCCTTTCACGGAGCCGTACCGCGTTATGGGTAATCTTGCCCGATCAGGTTCTTCATGCGTATTCGCGACTTTCACCCGTCTGACTTGCCGGCCCTTTCGGAAATCGATCAGGAGTGTTTCCCGCCGGGAATCTCATATTCACGGGAGGAACTGGCTGCGTTTATCGCCCACCGGTTGGCCCGGACATGGGTGGCGGAAGATCGGGGCTCAATTGTAGGATTTGTAGTGGCCAACCGCGAGCCCGCCCGCATTGGGCACATTATCACTATCGACGTTCTGGAAGGTTCGCGGCGGCAGGGTACGGGTACGGGACTGATGGAGGTGGCGGAAGACTGGGCGCGCAAGGCCGGCCTGCAACTCATCTACCTGGAGACGGCGGAGGACAACCTGGCGGCGCACAGGTTCTACGAGACCCGCGGATACCGGAAAGTGGATAAAGTGGAACGGTATTACGGCAACGGCCAGGCGGCCTGGGTGATGGTGAAGCATCTCCAATAGCCAGCCGCCGGCAATGGGAAGAGGCGCCGCAGGGCGCCACTGGATTTTTCTGACGCCTCCGATTCCGGACATTGACAGCCCGGTGATTGGTATAATCCTCGTTACGCCTTAGAGTTAGCTGCACGTTTTAGAGGTCTATATGCCTGTCAAGCTTGGAGCTCGCGAACGAAAGGTCATCGTCATTGCCATCGCGGTGTCGGCGGTGTCGCTGGCGATTGGCATCAGGTATTTTTCCAGGGCGTTTCCTGAGGCCTCGCTCACCTTGAGGGTGAGCCGCGCCGACTCTCTTCCGATTGCCGAAAAGTTTCTTTCCTCCCACGGATTTAACACCAGCGGATACCGGCATGCCGCTATTTTTACCTACGACGACGACGCCAAGACCTATCTGGAGCGCACCCAGGGACTGGCCACGATGAACAAGCTGACCAGCGGACCCATCCATTTGTGGCGTTGGTCGCATCGCTGGTTCAAGCCGCAGCAGAAAGAGGAATTCCGGGTTGACGTCAGCACGGAAGGCCAGGTGGTGGGCTTTGACCATGAAATTCCTGATGCGGCGCCGGGGGCCTCCCTCAAGCCGGAGCAGGCGAGGCTGGTTGCGGAACAGTTCCTGCAAAATACGATGCGCCGCGATCTTTCCGGCCTGGACTTCCTGGATTCTGAATCAGAAAAGCGCCCCGCACGCGTAGATTACAGCTTTACCTGGAAGCAAAAGAGCGTCAACCTTGGCGACGGCAGCTACCGCATTGAAGTGGACGTTGATGGCGACCAGGTTGCGGGTTACAGCGAGTATGTGAAAATTCCGGACCAGTATCTCCGCGATTACCAGAGCCTGCGTTCTCGTAACACTTCCGCGCAATTAGTGGATGAGGTGTTCTGGATTCTGCTCAGCCTGGCCATGCTGGTGATCCTGGTGAAACGCCTGCGCGACCGTGACGTTCCGTTGAAGCTGGCGGCGGGATTCGGCGTGGTTGGAATCGTCCTCTACTTTCTCCAGCAGTTGAATTCATTTTCACTCAGCCAGTTTGGCTATTCCACAACCGATTCTTATTCAAGCTTTATGGCGGGGTACTTCCGCGACGCGATATTGGCCGCGCTGGGTGTCGGAGCCTTCATCTTTCTGATCGTTGCCTGCGCGGAGCCTGTTTATCGTGAAGGCCTTCCGCGGCTGATGTCAATCCGCCGCACATTGAGCTGGCGTGGGTTGCGGTCACGTTCTTTCCTTATCGCCAACGTCGTGGGCATTGCCATGACGTTTTTCTTTTTTGCCTACCAGACGGTGTTTTACCTGGCCGCAGACAAGCTGGGCGCCTGGGCCCCCGCGGACATTCCTTTTTCAAACCTGCTGAATACACGAATTCCCTGGGTTGCAGTCCTCCTGATGGGTTTTCTTCCAGCGGTCTCAGAAGAATTGCAGTTCAGGGCTTTTGGCATTCCGTTCCTGGAAAAGGTCTTTCGCTCACGGGCAGCGGGCGTGATTGGTGCTGCGTTTATCTGGGGATTTCTCCATTCTGCTTATCCCAACCAGCCGTTTTTCATTCGGGGTGTCGAGGTAGGCGTTGGCGGCATCATCGTGGGCGTCATCATGCTGCGCTTTGGCATATTTGCCACGCTGATCTGGCACTATTCGGTAGACGCGCTTTACACCGCCTTTCTTTTGCTGCGCTCCTCTAATGATTACCTGCGCATCTCAGGCGGGTTGACGGCCGGCATTATGCTGGTTCCGCTGATTGTGGCCCTGATTGCCTACCTGCGGACAGGAACCTTCTCCGATGAATCCGAATTGACCAACGAAAGCGTGGGTCTCAAGCGGGCCCCGGCCGAAGAAGCCGTCACGGAGAGTGAAAGGTCCGTCAGTTACGCGCCTCTCAAAAAGTCCCGCATTCTAGTGGCAGTTCTGCTGGCCCTGATTTTTGCCGGGGCAGCCTTTATTCCCGCCTACCGTTTTGGCCGCGACATCAAGCTTCGGTTTTCGCGGCCTGAGGCGATAGGATCTGCGTTGGCCTATCTGGAAGGGCAGGGAGTTCGGGTGCAGGAGTACCGTCGCGCCGCGTGGCTTTCCGAAAATGTTGACCCGCTAACCTTGCGGTATCTGTTACAACACCTCTCGATCAGGCAATCGGAGCAGCTTTACCGGCGCACGACCCTCCTGGAACTCTGGGAAGTTCGCTTCTTCAAGCCCATGCAGAAGGAGGAATATCGAGTCTTTGTCGATCCCTCTGACAACCGCGTATTTGGTGAACGTCACATTCTGGATGAAAGCGCGCCGGGGGCAACCCTCTCCCCTGATGAAGCCCGATCACTCGCAGAAGATTTTCTTCAGGGGAAGAACTATCAGCTCTCAAACTTTGAACTGCAGAATACCGACTCGAAAAAGCGCAAGGCCCGCGAAGACTACACGCTTACCTGGCAGGCCAAGCCGGGCAGCCCGCTAAATGTGGGGAATGCGCATTTCCGCATCGCAGTGGATATTGCGGGTGACCATGTGGTTGGCACTTCGCGATATTTCAAGCTGCCGGAGCAGTGGATACGCCAGCGCGAAGCGTCACGGATTGGAAATTCCATATTGCTCGGGCTCGAAAGCCTCCTGGGGATCGCCGTGTTCGCTCTGATCATTATGCTTTTTGTCAGGCAGGTCCGCGCGGGGAAAATCCTCTGGCGGCGGTCGCTCTGGGTGGGAGTGGCGCTGGCCGTGTTAATGGTCCTCGGTGAACTGAACGGGATTCCGCTGCTTTATCAGAATTATGGCACATCGATCCCGCTCAGCAATTTCTGGATCAGTGCTGGTGTGGGGCTGGCAGTGGTTCCCCTGCTATTGGGAGTGCTGGGCTGGCTGACTGTGGCGCTGGCTGCCAGCCTCTACCCGGACGCCTGGGGGATATTCAGTGGCGCGGCGCGGCGAGTGTGGCGACGGGATGCGGTGATTGCAGTCGTCCTCAGCGTTGCGGCCGCAGTGGGGATCTCGCAACTGATCGCCCTGATCTCCAACCGCTTCCATACCTTTGCTCCAGTATCCGTCAGCATCTTCTCCGGCCGGATGGACACTTCCTCGCCGGGCTTTGGGGTGCTGGTGCACGCCCTCATTTATACGGTCCTGGGCGCCGCCGCAATCGGAATCCTCATCCATCTGGCGTCCGAAGGATGGCATCGCCGGGCGTGGTGGATCTGGCCGGTTGCGTTGCTGATCCTTGTGGGTCTGGGTCCGTCGGGCGCACATTCCGTTCGGGAGTACGTGGCTGGATGGGTGATGGGTTTTCTTCCCTTTGCAGTCGCCGTCGCCATCGCAGGCTGGTTCTTCCGGTCGAATATCCTCGCGTACGCCGCAGCGATGTTCTGTCTGCAAATCGCGGCGCCGCTGGTCGAGATGCTCTCACAGCCTGCGATGTTCTTCCGCTGGAACGGAGTGCTGCTTCTCGTGTTGACCCTGCTGGTGCTGTCGTGGATGCTCGCCATCGGCGGCAGGGCTCCCCTGTCTGAAGGTCCCAGCGCCGGCTGAAGCATGAGCGGCCGCCTTCCTGCCGACACCGGCAGGGCGTCAGTAGACGTTTCTGGAATCCAGCATCTGACCTTTGCCGTCCTTCCACAGCGCGTACTGGAGATGGAACTGCGCGTTCATTGAAGCGGCGCCGACCTCTCCTCGATTGTTCATGGCAATCACCGCACAGGCAGCCTCTTTGTTTTTTGCCTCTGCTTTGACCATGTCCCGAAGCAGTTCCTCGCAGGCCTCCTGCGGAGATGCTCCGCGCCCCATCATCTGAACGATCGAGACGCTGGTGCAATAATTGCTCATCAGGTCGCCGTCACCCGTGGCGGAAGCTCCACCGGCGCGATCGTCGGCGTAGTAGCCGCAGCCGACCAGAGGCGAATCAGCGACCCGGCCGGGAATTTTCCATGCCAATCCGGAAGTGGAACACCCGGCCACGACATGCCCTTTGCCGTCCGTCGCCACCACGCCGATCGTGTCGTGGTTTTCAGGATTCAGCCAGAACGTCTGGTGGTGGGGGTCGGCTTTCCATTCCATCCACTTCTTCAGGCTGTTGGGAGTCAGCAACTGCTCGGGGTGGTACAGATC
>JAJYJL010000694.1 GCA_021789565.1 Acidobacteriota bacterium | reverse complement strand
CGGACAAGGGCGGGCTGGTATCCAACAGCCTTGCTTATCGTTACAACACCGAGGCCAGAATTGACGGGCTGCAAGGCGGCGAAGGTACTTTCAACATGTGTACGTTCTGGCTGGTTGAGGCGTTGACGCGCGCCGGGCGCGTTGACAAGCGGCGGCCGGACCAGGCCGTGCTGATCTTCGACAAGATGCTAAGCTACGCGAACCACCTGGGGCTTTATGCAGAGGAAACAGGGCCGTGCGCCGAGGGCCTGGGAAACTTTCCTCAGGCATTCACCCACGTAGCACTCATCAGTGCCGCGTTCAACCTGGACCGGGCACTGAGTTCAAACGATCAAGTATGGCCCGGGCTCGCCGTTGCTCCGTGGTAAACGCTGATGAAGGCGTATGGATGGCCCTGGCAGCCGCTAAACAAACGCTGTTCCCTGCCGGGGTCTTGCTCAATAAAGACAAGCCTGCTTCAGCCTGCGCATTCAGACCTGCGAGGTCTTGATTGTCAATTCCTGTTGCTGAGCCCCGAACGCTTTACACAAACGGATGGGCGCTCCCCGTGAAACATTGCTCATGTTCCTGGGGAGTCGCGCGTTCAAAACCTTTGAAGCCACCTGCCAAGCGGCAACCCCACGCCACTCGCGCGCCGGCTGGGGCGGCTCCACTAAACCTCTGTTAATCCGCCGAGGTGCTATTTCTTCTTGGGTGGGACAACGGCGTCCTTGAAGGACTTCGCCAAGCGGAACTTCACCACTGTCTTGGCAGGAATCTTGATGGGTGCGCCGGTTTGAGGGTTTCGACCCGTGCGCTCCTTCCGGTGAGCTTTGACGGCCTTGCCGAGGCCAGGAAGCACGAACTGTCCACCACTCTTGCACTCCTTGGTGGCCAAGGTCACGAGCTCTTCAAGCACTGCAGCCGCGGCTTTCTTCTGCAGCCCGACTTTGTCAGCCAAGTGGGATACCACCTGGGATTTGGTCATCACTTTTGCCATTTGCTGCTCCTCTCCTGAAATTTAGATATTGGGAGTCCTTTTTGTTGACCGAAATGCGAAACTTTAAGCAATAACCCTGCGACTGTCAAGGCAATTGATTCACAACGCCTGGATTGTACATGCCATTATTTTGCCCGCCCTGTCAAGGCCTATTGCGGACTCTCGTAATGGGGATCGCACAGACAATTACCTTTATACACAGCTTTTGAGTTTTGCAACAAGAAACATTTGCCGATGCTCAAAAGCCGTGTCAACCTGGTCTATTTATTATCAGGCCAAGGGTCGCGCTTAAAGTCTCAAAAGTACCCAGAATTCATTCGGTATGACGCCCGATTTTCTTGACAGAATTTGTTCGGGAAACCGACCAGGCCATCCCGATCATCGACAATTCTCTCCCACGGTTGGACAAGAAAGGCAGGAGCATTCAGGTAACTGAGCTAGTCTCCGCCCGTTCCAGGACCCGCATTCGTTTGCTCTCTGCTGTTACCCGTGTGAGTCTCTCCCTTGCCGGGAACGGATAAGATGGCCATGGGCACCCGGGCAAATGCGACCTCGTTAGCAGAGGCGTCGATCACATTCACCTGCATCCAGTAGCGTCCCGGAGGAAACTTGGCCAGGGGAATTTCGGTAAAGTAAGATGCAGTACCTTCGCCTGACTTGCCTGACTTGGCCGCATAAGGCCCCGCCTGAGAAATCTGGACGCCGTTTCGGAAGAAGATGAGCGCCATCGACGGAGGACTTGGACGTCCGGAACGCCTGGCGGCTTTGCCCGCCGATGGAGGCTTGCCGACGTAGGACTGGAGGTACACATAGAGATTCTGGTTGGCGTAAAACACTCGAGTGACGCTCGGCAGGATGGACTGGGAGCCATTGACGAGCGGGTTATCCTCCGCGCCCATAGCCCATGGCCCACGCTGGGGCCGGGTAGGCGGCTTTTTTGAAAGCTCATTGGAAACCACAATGGAACTCACCGAGAGTCCCGTCTTGCTGACCGCGGGAAGCACCAGTTGCTTTTCAAAGGTGCCCATCTTTCCCGTCAGGTTTTCACGCGCCACCACCTTCAGCTTGTAAGTGCCGGGCGGCAGCACCAGTCCTCCTTCATAGAGGATGTTGCCCTTCAGCACCGTCTGGAACGTTGAGGCGTTCAGTTTGACGGGCAGCGTATCGCGCAGTGCGCCGGCCACTTTGCCGCGGGAATCCGTGGCGCGCCATGCAAAATCAAACTGCGTCTGGTGGACCGAAGAATGTTCGTGGAAAGGAATTGCGGAACCTGGAATTTTGGCAGCCAGGACGACGTAATAGTGCCCATCGGACTGGAGGAAATACGCGGTTTCGACCGCCAGCGGCAGATCGAGATACGGCGCTTCTGAATTGAGGGCGTCAGCAAGCTGAACCTCCTTCTGCTGGCCCGAGGACCGCCGGAAGCTTACCGGGGCGTAATAGCCCGGGCGGGCCTCAACCTTCAAACCTCGACCCTCCACCACCTCCACGCGGATGCGGCGAAACTTCCCATCCGCCTTGGTATTCGACGGCGTGTAACCAATCAGGTAGTAGCTGGTGTTCACCTTCTGCACATACTGGTAAACCGGCGAAAAGTTGTTCAGGTCCGTAAACATGCGCCCACCCGTATCGGTGGCCAGAGTAGAGAGCGTCTCACGGCTGTTGTGCATGGAGCTGATCTGCGATGACACGGCGCTCGCAGTATAAATCGCGGTCCCGGACGGGCTGGCCGCAGAGGCGCCACCGCCGGGAGGCATGGCCATCAGCCCGCGCGCATCCATTGTGTAAAAGGAAACATTGGCCCGGTTGGCCGCGTCAACGGTCGCCTGCAACTGCGCTTCGTTGTCTACACCCGTCTGTTCAATGCCGCTCGAAAAGTGGATGACCGATTTGCGCCCCGGCACGGTTTGCAGCATATTGGCCAGTGACTGCAGGGCTGAAAGCTTTTCATCCGTATTGAAGATGTTGAATTCGGTTTCATCGGGAGTGAAAGCATTCCCCGTATCCTGCGTCACCACTTCATTGCCAAATGAATCGGTGCCGCCGGCCTCGCCCACGCTCCCGCTTGAAGCCAGCGTGGACGACTGGCCAATCTGGATGCTCTTGATCGCCTTCGACAGCACGTCACGGTCATTGGTAAAGTCCTGGAGCACTTTCAGATTGCTCGAATACGTAACGACGGCAACCAGGTCAGCAGGCGTCATTTCCGTCTTCAGGTAGTTCTGCGCGGAGGCGAGCGCGCGCAGCAGGTCCGGTATCTGCATCGATGAAAGGTCAAAGAACAGGACAATCAACCGGTGGTTCTGCACCATGCGTTGATAGATTTCCTGGGAAGTTGTCTTGGGCAGCGTGCCGAGGTTAATCTCCGCAGGTTTGCCGTTCTCGCCTGTGGCCTGAGCGAGTTTCTGAATGTTCTCAAGATCAAACGAGTTGATTTCTTGCAGCACGCCGTCTTCGTAAACCTTGAAGTCGCTTTCCTTGAGGTTCGTTACCGGGTCGCCCTTGTGGTCCGTTACGCGGACGTCCACCAACACTTCATTTGTGGAAACCTTCAAGGTATAGCCCTGCGCGAGATTCTGGTAGCCGATCTGGCTGGAGGGTGACGCGGCTGTTTGTCCCTGATTTTGCGCGGCCATGGTGAGCCGCACAACCATTCCTGCCATGAGCACGCTGATCGCGATGGCCACCAGCGCATGGGCCCGGCCATGGCCCTGACGACGTTTCTTTTGACGAACTAAACAACGACGCATACCAACCTCAGAAGATAGAGAGTCGCGGCGGCAGGCCCGAACCTGCCCGGGAACTTCAAAAGCTCAAAACCGCAGCCTCAATGAAAGGGTCATGGTCCGCATGGAGCCCACGCCGGTAACTCGCCCAAAGGTGTTGCTGTTAATCGTGGTGGACAGGCCCGAGTAATTGACAATGTTGAACGTGTTGCTCGTCGCGAGCCGGAAGTTCGCCGTAATATTCCTCTCGCGTGAGATCGTGATCAGCCGGTCGAGCGCCATATTGAAATTGAGCGAACGCGGCCCGGGAATCGTATTCCGGCCGGCATTCCCAAATGCTCCCGCAGACGGCAAGGCAAAAGCCGCCGTATTAAAGTAATTCAACGTTGATTGCTGGGAAGACGGAAGCTCCACCGGGAGCCCGGTGGCGTCAGCGCGCAGGCCCCCAAAAGGCGCCAGCCCGTTCACGCTGTTGCTGGCGTTGCCGGCGACATACGCGGTATAGGGAAGGCCCGAACTGAATGACGTGATATCGCTGAGCGACCAGCGGCTGAGGATTTTTGAGAGCACACCGCCGTTTTTCAGGAATCGGCCACGCTCGCCAAACGGCAACTGATAGCGCACAAAAGCGCGCAGACTGTGCGTGGGATTGAATCCTGAAAGCGCCCATTCTGCGCCCAGGTCAGAGGGATTCTGCACCGGCGCCAGCGGGCTTACCGCTGCCGTAATGGCCGACCCGCCTCCCAGCCCGCCAAAACCTCCCCTGAAGAATTGAGTGGTGGCTGTTCCACCCACGCTGGAGGCATTGTCTTCCGCCTTGGAATAGGTGTAATTCAAAAAGAAAGAGAAGTCGCGCCGCGAGAAGTGCCGCAGGCTCACGCGCAGCCCGTTGTAGAGGGACGCCGCACCGGAGGTATCGTATTCAAACGGCAGCGTCCTCGAGGCCAGCGCACTGCCGACGCCCGGCACCAGCAGGAGGTTCAGGTGCGTTCCACGAGTCCCGATATAGGCCACCGACAGAATGTAAGACGGGCTGAGATCCTGCTCGAACATCACATTCCAGCTTTGGGCGTACGGGGTGAGAAAGTTGGGATCGACGGCGAAGGTGTTGCGCGCGGTGGCTGAACTGACGGCGGGGAAACCGTTCTGAAGCGTCAACAACTGCGAAGGGCTGGTGACCAGGGTGCTGGTGGTGGCGAAGGGAGCCTGGTTCACCAGATTCGTGACCAGGTTCTGGTAAATCGACTCGTCGTAAAAAATGCCGTAGCCCGCACGCACCACCAGAGTGTGTGAAATCCAGGGCCGGTAAGCGGCCCCGACACGCGGCGCCAGATTCGCCAGATGCCCCCGCAGCAATGAAGCAGGCAAAACTTCCGGATTCTGCCCCGTCACCACACCCGCCGTCGAAAAATTCGGCCCCAGCGCCAGGTCGGACAGGTGGCCGTATTTCTCGGTGAAGGGCGCCGCGTACTCCCAGCGGCCGCCGAGAGTAAGCGTTAGGTGGTCCGTCATTCTCCAGTCATCCTGCCCGTAAAGATCGTAGCGGGACGAGCGCAGATAGTTAGCGGGAATGCCGTAGCGTTCCGAGGTGGTCTGGGGAAGACCCAGCAGAAAATCGGCAAAGTCGTAGCCGGTGGCAGCAACCGGTGTTCCCTGCGTTGTAAAGTCGCTGGTGCTGTATCCGGTGA
>JAJYJL010000693.1 GCA_021789565.1 Acidobacteriota bacterium | reverse complement strand
CTGTGGGTCCTATCCCCACACGGTCTGAGATTTCTCCACTCTCCGCAATCTTCAAAATAGGGATAAAGATGACGAGGGGCGTCTTCGTTGCGAACACAGGCCTCCACAACCGCTCCAGAGCTGTAGTGTGGTGCTCCATGGCGCGCCACAATGCTCCGCCGCCGGCTACGCCAACTGCTCCCCCCAGCATCCAGAGCAGCCTTCGCCGATTGACCCGGTGTGAAGGCGGAGCGCTTGCCGAGGATTCAGGCTCGTCCTGGCCTTTTGTATTCGCGGGGCTGGAAAAGTAGATGCGTGGAGCGTAGCCTCCCAAGGGCACTTCGATTTGAATCTTTTCGGGGGGATGCAGCTCATAGAAATCCGCGAGCCTCTTTCGAACCTCTCGGGCTTTCACCCGTACCAGGGAGTCCTCTCCTGGCTCGAATTCGGAGCCTTTGCCAAACACATCGCTTGCGATGTTGCGCTCTTTAATCAGTTCCCCTCGCCCCTCCAGCGTCTCGGTCACAATGTAGCGCAGGAATTGCTGACAGCGCTTGCTCGAGGCGAACAGTGAGCTGCTGCATATTTGCTCCAGATGGGCAACGATCAGATTTCTGCGCGGCGGGTTGGGAAGATGTTGCGAGGAGGTTGCCTCAGACAACTGCCTCGGATCAAAGGCATGCCAGGATGTCGTCCCCGGCGCCGATCGTGACGTCGTCCTCTCCTGCGCGACCGTTACTGTGCGAGGGTCTGCATCGGACATGGATTGTCTTGACGTCCGTTCTTCATTCATCACCCTCAATCTCCTTCATGCCGAGAATCGGGAAGCAACTATCCTTCGGTTTAGTCACGTGAGCGGCAAGATTGGCGAAAGAGTGATGATTCCGAGCGCTACGCTAAACGATGCCCGTTACCTTGTCAATCGGGCAGCCGAATAACGCCTTATCACGTCGCGTTTTTGAGAGTCACAGATGCTTCCAAGTGGATGAGGAATATGGCGCTTTCCAGACATTCCGCGAAGTAACGGTTACGTTCTGCCAATAACTTGACACGCGAATCCAAGTCAGGGGAGTATCCGATCGAATGGCTTGATCGGTGCGCAAGTCTTCTGCCGCGTCCATGTGCGGAATACAAAGACTTCCTCCAAAGAGGGCTGCCAAAGCGCGCAACCTTTTTCACAAAGGGAGCAAAGGTCGATGGATATGAATCCCTGGTCAACGATGGAAGGGACAGACTATTGATGCGGACACGCAGGCAGTTTTGTGGTCAGTTGGCGGGAATGGCCGGGCTCAGCATGGTCCCGGAAAGGTTGTGCGCGAGCCTGGACACGCAGCGACCTCCAAATATCGTTGTCTTTTTGATTGATGACATGGGGTGGGGCGACCTGGGCTGTTACGGCAACACGTTCCATGAAACACCTCATATCGATCAGCTTGCCCGAGAAAGCCTGCGCTTCACAAACGCATACGCTGGAGCGCCCGTTTGCTCTCCAAGTCGCGCTGCAATTCTCACCGGCCAGGCACCCGCCCGCCTGCACCTCACACAGTGGATCCCCGGCACCTTGTATCCGCACAAGAAGCTTCTGGAAGCGCCCACACCGCTGCATCTGGACCGCAGCGTCCCAACCATCGCCGAAATGCTGAAAAAATCCGGATACCGCACAGCAGCTATCGGCAAGTGGCATCTAGGCGGGGAAGGCTACTTGCCGGAGAACTTTGGCTTCGATGTAAACATCGCCGGGGACAACCATGGTCATCCGCCTTCCTACTTCGGTCCCTACCACTTCCATAACCTCGCAGGATATACGGCGCAGGACTATCTGACCGATGTGCTCACCGATAAGATGGAAGCCTTTGTGCAGGACGCAGCTGGCAAAGGACCTTTCTTCCTCTACATGGCAGAATATTCGGTACATCTTCCCCTCCAGGCGAAGTTGGCAATGATCGAGAAATATCGTCGTAAGAATGGTGGCAAAGACGAGCCCGATCCGGTGTATGCCGCCATGATTGAAAGCACTGACTTATCCCTGGGAAGGCTGCGGACAGTACTCCAGCGCACTGGGGTTGCAGACAACACAATCATTCTTCTCACGTCAGACAACGGTGGCGTGGGATTCCAGGGACGCAACCTGCATCGCATTACCGAGAATGGCGGACTGCGCGGTGGGAAAGGATATCTCTATGAGGGCGGTATACGGGAGCCGTTGCTCGTACATTGGCCTGGAGTGACGACGCAGAACACAGTGTGTGAAATTCCAGTAAGTGGCCTGGACTTTCTGCCGACCATACTGCAAATGACGAAGGCTGGCTCCGCGCCCCAGCCTTGCGACGGCATCGACCTGACCGGTCTTCTCCGCGGAGCAGCCGCCCCGGAGCGCAACACGCTCTACTGGCACTACCCACACTACAGCGATCAGGGCGGAACTCCGAGCGGAGCAATTCGTGAAGGCGATTGGAAGCTCATTGAGTTTTTTGAAGACCATCACCTCGAGTTGTACAACCTGGCGGTTGACCCGCACGAACAGTGCGACCTGGCCTCCAGCTTCTCAGACAAAGCCGTCGATTTGCAGGGAAAACTGGCCGCCTGGCGCAGATCCGTCGACGCAGTCATGCCAAGGCTCAATCCCGATAGTAATCCGGCATTGGCCGACATCCGCTCAGGGCCCGCCGGATGCAGTTGGCTGCCCGAAGCTTCTTGTCGCGAAGATTGACAGCGAAGTCCAATGAGCTCGCCGGGCCAACCGTATCTCCTGGTGTTGCAGGTGGACTGCGGAGGCGGGTCACCTTGATGGGCTACGCGAAAACTGGACCAAATGGACGGTCAGCATTTTGGCACGAACCGAGCCACGCAGGCCGAAATCTCCAATTGCTTTGGGCTT
The DNA here is from genome assembly GCA_021789565.1 of Acidobacteriota bacterium. Next base: position 2,538 of record JAJYJL010000693.1, on the reverse strand, counting down.
AAGTTTCCTGGACGGGTCACCATTCCAGTTTGTCTCACTCCAACTGGTACAGAATTTGCCGGGACTCATCAATTGCCGATGGCCAAGGTCAGCTGCTCCAGGTCCTGGAAATCACCGCTGCGGATTCTCTTGTCGGTCAGATTACGGAAAAACCGATCCATCAAGCTCAGCCATATCGCCGAATCAGCCGCTGAAACTCCTTCCGGGTTGCTTCGTCGAGCACCATACGACGGGCAACACGCTTTGACGGGCCTTTTCGTCCTAAGATGAAACCCAAGACTCAATAACTTCTATTGATGAAGCACTCCGCTAGGCATATGTGCGCCTGTTCCAGTCCGCCGCCTACCCACTCCCGCGCGCTTGATTCGGGGGCCTGTCTTTCATCAGGCCCTCGCCCTTGGTGAGCCATGCTACGCCGAACGCTACCAGCGAGAGAGTTTCAAAGAGCAGGAGGGGGTCATACTGCCGCAGCACATGATCAATCATTGGAATAACCAGGCTGGCCATCAACGCATTGCATGCCAGAATTACCACGCCGCACGCCGCATAGATGCGATTACGAAGTTGCTTACGCCGCGTGATCTTCTTCCCGGGTGACGTCCTACGGAACAGCACCAGGCAAAAATACGCCAGCGTCAGAAACATCAGCGCCGCAAAACCGCTGTGCGCAAAGCCAATCTCCACTTCTAACTGCGTCAGCTGCGCATGGTCGGGATTCACCGATGGGAACAGACCCACGCCCAGCGTCGCAACGCCGGCAATGTAGCCAGCAATTTGATCTGTACGGCTGTAGCCGCGCGTACAGATCAGAATTGTCGCGATGGCACACAGACTTCCCACCAGCACATCGCCCACCGGCGTGTAATAGTAGTCGCTGATGGATTGCTGAAGAAGCGGGTGTGACAACGTGTGACCTGGAGCGAGTAATTCTAGAAGAATTCTTCCCGCAGGCAAGGCAAACGGAAGCGAAAGCGCGATGACTCCTACCGCTTTACGTAGCGTGTAATAGGACAAAGCGGCAGGAGAAGCTAGTGTCTGGCGAGATGACATGGATACCCTCAGGCCAGCTTTTCGATCATATGGCAGAATAGCTCAACTCCCCACACAACCCCTGCAGTGCCTTCCACCTGTCCTCGCCCATCACCCGGGAGCTTAACTTATAACTGCGGCAAGCTGCAGAATCTCCTACCATTTTTCACGTCGCTGTGATAGGAAATGATGATTAATTTCTGTTGCATTCTTGCCGATGTCAACTGCCGATCGGGCCGAATACGAGCGAAACCCGGTGCACGCGATGGATACGCACAGCGCGCCAGTCTCATCGTGGAGGGGCATGAGAGCGAGCGTCCTGGCCCGCTTTCCATTTACGGCCATCTGGATGCCCGTCGCCGTTTTCGGCATCCATGCCAAGTCTGTGATCCTTGGCGAAAAGCAATGGCGCATCTTGGCCCATGCTTTTCATCGCTCCACGCTTCCACCAATCCCGGACCACTTCAGCCGCTTCGAGCGCGCGTCTCTCTACTTTTCTGACTGGTCGATTGGATTCTTTTTGGTTCCGATCGCACTGGTTCTCGCGCTCTTCGTCCTGCCCAGGAGGCTCTGGGCTGCCTTTGTTGCGTTGGTCAGCGTGTGTGCCTGCGTCCTCACCATTCTCCAGATGGAGTCGCTGCGCAACGTCGGTCACTTCATACCTTGGTATCTCATCTCCGACGTCTTCCATTGGGCCGCAGCCCATCCCCACTTCGTTGTCGACTATGGCAGCCGAGGAAACCTCGCCCGCTGGTCGCTTTTCGTCCTCCTCCTTGGTGCCTTCGCTTTCGTGATGCATCGCTTTTGGCGAGCCACTCTGATTCATCCCACGCTCGCAAAGGTCGCCAACACAGGACTCTCCATCTTCATCTTGGCGGGTATTGCGGCGACTGAGTTTCGCGCGCAGAGCCCACTCGCGCAAACCAGCTACGGTCGTTCCACCATCGCCACCATTTTCTCGGCCACATTTTTTGGAGATGAGGATGTCGGCACTGGCGCGGCAGTGAAGTCCGCCGAGCAACTGCATCAGGAGTATTACGATATAGCCCAATCGCGCCGCATTCCGCCCAACCCCGCCTACTGGGCCAAAGCACGTGACTGCGATGTGATTTTATTCATTTTGGAAACTGCACCGGCGCGCTACGACGCCTTCACATCACTCGACGATCTGCCCACTCTGCGCCAGCTCTCTGCGCAGTCCTGGATCGGCACCTCCCACTACTCCACCTTTCCGTACACGGCCAAGGCAACTTTCTCAATCCTCACGTCGATGTACCCGCCAAACCCGATGTTCTTTGGCGGACAGACAAAGCGAGTACCCGGCCTTGTGCGCGCTCTTTCTTCGGCTGGATACACCACTTACTACTACATTCCGCACGACTTCGAATCTCACTTTGAGCAGGATATGTACGACGGAATCGGGTTTGACAAAGTCCAGGTCAGCAGCACCGCCCGCAACACGTTCTCGATCACGCCGGAGTATTACAAAGGCGTTCAACAACGCGATCG
>JAJYJL010000692.1 GCA_021789565.1 Acidobacteriota bacterium | reverse complement strand
TCGACTCCGGTTTTCCTCACAATGACTGCCTCATATTAAGCATCCCCCATTCGATAACCGGCAAAATAATACAATCGTTATAATATCCCCATTCACCTGAACACTAAGGACTTAATCCAAAACCATTTTTCATGCCTGCCGCCTACTATTGCTATGATGACACTTGGAGGCCGGATTCTGTCGAAAAATACCGACAAAATCCGTCACTGGCCCGTGCAAGGTTCCAGCTTCCCTATTTCGATTTTGCCGGGGAACTTTCCGCTTGCGCTCGAATACCCTCAATCTGCTGTTGCGCCCCCGTTTCTCCGGGAAAGTTTTTCAGCTCTTTCTGGAACTCTCGGAGCGCGCCCTGCGGATTCCGCTCCAGCTTTAAGATCATGCCCATGGCAAAGTGATACGCGAAGCCGTCAGGTTGAAGTTCTACGGCGTGGCGAACGGACTGGCCGGCCTGTTTCACACGCCCCAACTTCAGCAACGTCAGTCCCAAGTAGAAATATTCGTCGCTGTCCACACCATTAATGGCAATTGCCTTCTCAAGGTACCGTTCGGCATCATCAAGCCTTCCCATCCTGTAATACGTATATCCCATGTTGTAGGTCGCCAGCCAGAAGTGAGGATCGGTCGCCAGCACTTCCCGGTAAAGGTTAATCGCCGGAGCATACATGCCCTGTTCGCCCAGAGCGTTTCCAAGATTGGTTCGAGCGAGTTTATTCTTGGGCGTCCGGGCAACGCCCCGCGAATATAGCAAAATATCGTTTGCCCAGTACCGATCCTGCAATGCCGTTCCAACACCCAGCACAAGCGCGAGCGCCGCCACCACGGCCGCTTGCGCCGCCGGCAGTCCCAAAAGCTCTCTTGAACCCTCATGAATGCGGCGGATGGCCATCGCCGCAAGAATGGCAAAGCCTATGGAAGGCAGGTAAAGATAACGGTCGTGGGCGATTTCTCCAACCGGCAGCACTGACAAATCGAGCAGCGGAACAAAGGGTACAAGCAGCCACGCGCAGGCAAAAGCCACCGTCCGCCGGGCGCCAGGCGACGTCTTCTCCAGCCTGCGGGCCCACAACCAAACCATCGCCCCTGCAGCCACAAGCCCGGCAACAGGCAGGAAAAACGACTCGAACCCCGGCCGTTCGATGTAAGGCATGTCATAAAACGCACTCAAATTGAAGGGCCATGCCAGGTGCAACAAGTAGAAGCAAAATAGCTTGGGCCAGGTAAAAATGATTGTGGAAACGGCCAGCGGCACCATATTGTGCCCCAGCCCCTTCAGGACATGCCATCTCGCCACCAGATAAGCAATCGTGAGCGATAGGAAAGGCGTCGTGGGGATCAAGCTTTGGCGGACGCCGGCGAGGGCTGACTTCCAATTGAAAGCCGCTTCCGTTTTTTCCCGCCATAACCACTCATAGGCAAAAATAAGCATCGGCAGGATGAGCGCCGTCTCTTTCGACAGCATCGCCAAGCCGTAAAAAGCGACGGAGCCTGCCTGCCACCAGCGCCTGTGGACCCTGGACTCACGCCCGTTGAGATAGCAGAGAAACGAGGGCAGAAGGAAGAGCGCCAGCAAGGGATCGGTAACTCCTGAGATCCAAGCCACCGATTCGATGTGGACGGGGGTCAAGCCGAAAATCAGGGCGGCAATCATGGCCGTTCTGCGGTCTCGAACGATCCTCCCGACCAGCCGATAGACCAGGTAAGTGACCCCGACCTGCGCGCCAATGCTTACCAGATGCCATCCCGCCGGGTAGGGTCCAAAAATCTTGTAATTGATCAGCAGCAGAAGCAGAAAGACCGGCCGGTAATAGTTCCCCAAAATACTCGGGTAGGCGAAACTCCAGACTCCCTCAGTAAAATAGTGAGGAGCAAAGCGCCAATAATGCACCTGGGCATTGGCCAGAATCTGGCCCCGGTCGTCGTAGACGAAGTGAAACCAGAGGGTTCCACTATAAGCCAAAAATGTCAGGAGCAGGATTACGCCGATGGGCAGCCATCGCGCCTCGCTCGCAAACAGCCTCTGCTTCTCATTTATCAGGGATTGTTTCATTCTGCGGACCGGCCATCGCAAGCGGCTGCGGAGCGATCATATTCCGTGTTTCTTGGCATAGTGGCGGAAGGAGCGGTAGGACATATGCAGCAGTTCCGCGGCCCGGCGCCGCACGCCTCCCGCATGACGAAGCGCTTCGGACAAATATCGCTTTTCAACACATGCCATTTGACTCTCAAAATCAAGACCTTCGCGAGGAAATTCAATGCTTTTTTGTTCCGCCGCCCGAAGCCCCGCGACAGCTTCCGGGAACTGTTCAAGCCGGACCACGCCGTTCCGTTCACTGCTGACCGCGATTGCATGCTCAACAGCGTTTTCCAGTTCGCGCACGTTTCCGGGCCAGGGATGTTGCAGCAGGGCTGAGAGCGCGTCAGGCTCAAAATCCTTCACGGGTTTCCCCATCTCCAAGGCGAATTTTTTCAGGAAATGACGCGCCAGAGGTTCGATATCCTCGGGACGCTCGCGGAGCGGAGGAATGTGGATCGGGATGACGCTGATCCGGTAATAAAAATCCTCGCGAAACTGGCTTGCCGCCACCATGCTTTTCAGGTCCCTGTTGGTCGAAGCAATCAGCCGCACATCCACGGGAACGTCCTGAGTTCCGCCGAGCGGACGTACGGTCCTTTCCTGGAGAACCCGAAGCAATTTGACCTGCATGCCGGGACTGGTCTCGCCGATCTCGTCCAAAAACAGGGTTCCTCCGTTCGCCGACTCAATAATTCCCTTGCGGCTTGTATCGGCGCCCGTAAAAGCTCCCTTGAAGTAACCGAAAAGCTCGCTTTCAAGTAAAGTATCAGGAAAGGCGCCGCAATTAATGGAAACAAAAGCCTTCTCCCTACGCTGGCTTGCCTCATGGATGGCCCGGGCAATCAATTCCTTGCCGGTCCCGCTCTCACCGGTAATCAGCACAGTGCTGTTCGTAGGCGCCACCGTCCGAACCATCTCAAGGATGGCTGAGATTTTCTGGCCGCGGCCCACAATATTTTTCTGAGTAAAGACGCGCAGCAACTCCCGCCGCAAACGCGCGTTTTCTTCCCGCAAAGCAAGATCTTCAAGCGCCCGGCCCACCACCAGCTTGAGTTCTTCCACTAATTTGTCCGTCTTAATCACATACCGGTATGCGCCCAGGTTCAGCGCCTGGATCGCGCTGGGCATGGTCGGTACCGCCGTGATCAGGATAAAAGCCGCCGGACTATGCGCCGCCCGAGCGTGATCCAGCAACTCGATGCCTGTCAAATCCGGCATCCGAATATCGGCAATAATCACATCGTAGACCTGGGATTCGACCTTCTTCATGGCCAGTTGCCCGCTGGTGACCGTTTCGACGACATGCCCCTCTTTGCGAAAAGTAATCTCCAGAAGCTGGCAGATCGACTTCTCATCGTCCACGATCAGTAATCTCGACATACGGTTAAAACGGGGGCCCGGCGGCCAGAATTCCACTCCTTTTCAATAATTTACGCATGCACTTTGGCCGCTTGAGCGGCCGCCGAAAGCTTCTGAACCCTGGGAACCTCAATGCTAAATTGCGCCCCATGGCCCGGAATGGAATCCACGTGGATGCGGCCGCCATGCCCCTGGATAATCTGGTAGACAATGGCGAGGCCCAGCCCGCTACCGCGGGGGAACGCCGCTTGAAAAGGCTCAAAGAGCTTCTCAATTTGCGATGCTGGAAGCCCGATTCCCGTGTCACGGAAAACGATGCCGACGGACTCGGAGCCGCCATCATCCACTTCGACTGTCAAGGTGCCGTCATCCGGCATGGCTTTCAGCGCGTTGTCGCAGATGTTCCAGAAGACTTGCCGGAGTTTGTCGGCATCCGCCACGATCCTAACGGGGTGCCCGGGCAGCCTGCGCTCAATTTGAAAACTCCGAGGAAGCGAGGGATGGTGCCCAAGAAGCAGCAGCGTCTCCTCTACCAAAACCAACACATCCACTTCCTGGAATTCGAAGCGCTGCTCGCGCGCATAGAGCAGAAAATCTGAAACCAGCTTGTTTAAGCGTTCTGATTCCTGGCTGACAATGCCCACCAATTTTCGCTGGTCGTCGTCTCCCGATGCCAGGCTCTCCAACACCTTCGCCGATCCCGCAATCGAGGCGAGGGGATTGCGAATCTCATGCGCAATGCCGGCGGACAGCCGCCCCAAAGTCGCCATACGGTCCTTTAAACGATATTCAGCCTCCAGCCGCTTTTGGGCGGTCAGGTCCTGGACGCTATAAACGTAGCCCGCCGTCCCGCTTTCAGGAATCACCAGAGGCGAAACAGAACCGCCCAGGATTCGGCTTCCGCCCTTGGGATGGCGGTATTCAACCTCCCTGCGGCCATGCGCCAGCGACAATTTCCGGAAAGTCTCCGATTGGGGATTTAGATCGCCAAGAAACCGGTCGATCCTCTCCCCGATGACGTAAGCCCGCTTGCAGCCCACAATTTCAATTCCGGCGGGATTCAGTTCCGTAATGGTCCCTTCCAGGTCCGTGGTGATCAAGCCATCGCGCATGCTGCGGATGACATTCTCATTGACGGCCTGGAGGCTAGCGACTTGCCCGGTCTTATCACGAAGTTCAGCCCCGGTTTTCCGAAGGTTTTCCGCCAGAAAGCTTGAAAGATACGCCACCGCGAAAAAGCCGAAGAGGCTGGCAAAAATCTTGACCTGGAGCGTCGCCAGGTCCACCGTCCCTGCGGAGGAGGTCGACAAGACTTGAAACATCGAATAGCGTGCGGCTAGATCAGGATATAAAACCGGCAAGTAAGCAAGCTCCAGCAATGCTCCCATCGCGACAAAGCTGACACCCGCCACCAGGAAGGCTCGCGCCCGCGGCAAAAGAATGCTGGCCAGAATGATGGCCACCAGATAAAGCGAAAAATAATTGCTTTCCAGATCGCCAGTGACGTGAACGATCGCCGTAATGATAAGAATATCCGCAAAAAGTTGAAGGTAGGCTTGCAGGGAGAAATCCAGGCTCAGCTGATTGTAAATCAGGAAAAACAGGTTGACGATGTACCAAAGGATGACCGTAACGCCCAGATATTCAATGGAATGGTTCCCGTGCTGATGGGGAGCGAACTGCGCGAGCGCATAGTCGATGGCAAAGACAAAACTAATAATTACAAACCGGATTTTGATAACCCAGGAGAGCCAACTTTGGAGGTCGCCGGTGACATTCATTGCAAAGTTAGAATATTACAAAACCGAGTCCTTTTCGACCTGGAGCCCCGTGAAACTGTGACGACCCACGGCAGGCGTCTCAACAGCCGCTACAAGCGGACAACGATAGCTCCAGGGCAGTTCGTAGAGCGCTCTTCCCGCAGAATGCCCCATCTCGACGGTGCGCCATGGCCGCCGCAAAG
>JAJYJL010000691.1 GCA_021789565.1 Acidobacteriota bacterium | reverse complement strand
CACTCGGATCGCACGTCACGCTGGAGCACGTGGGGGAAATTCCGAATTGGGTGGCGAACTCGCTCGAACTTGTGCCGACAATCAGGCAGATCGTCGAGCGCTACCGGTTCATGCGGCAGTGTGTTGTTGTAGCGCGCGGCCTGAATTATGCGAACGCTTTTGAGCTTTCTTTGAAGCTGATGGAAACCTGCTACGTGGTTGCGGAGAGGTTTTCCGCCGCTGACTTCCTGCACGGCCCCATCGCTATGATTGAGAGCGACTTCCCTGTGATCCTGTTTATGCCTCCCGGCAAAACTTATCCGGACATGAAAAAGCTGGCTGAATGTGTGCGCAAGCTACGGGCTGAAACCCTTATCATCTCTGGGGAAGGCGTTAGGCTGCCGGGCAATACCAACTCAATTCGGATACCCGCTTTAATCCGGGAAATCTATACTCCAATTCCGTACATCGTTCCAGGGCAGCTTTTCGCCTGCCTGCTGGCGGAACTGAAAGGTATTGATCCGGATAAACCGCGCTCTCTCAAGATTGTGACCCGGACGTTGTAAGTAGTGGTGTCCGGGCGTGCGACGCACTTTGCGGTTACGCCAAACCACCTGGCAGATACCGGCGGCAGTTACTCTTTGGGGATTTCCACTTCCTGACCGCGTCGCTCGGCCGAAAGATAGGCGCTGTAAAGCACAGCGATGCTGTCGGATGCCAGGATTCCGCCCGCCAGGGGTTCACGGTTATCACGGAAGGCCTCAAGAAAATCCTGGAATTCCTGTGGGTACCCATGCTGCCATGCTTCATCTGGCGCAGGATGGCTCCATCCCTGCGTGGTGGAAGTCTTCTCCACAACGTAAATATCCTTGAAGAATTCCTCCTTGGGATTAAAGGTGGTAAGAGCGTCGATAGGGTTCAGGCTGCAGCGAGTCCGGTGGTTGTTGGCAAAAACCTCAAGCCAGTTGTTTACGCCACCCATAACCAGCTCGGAGGCGAAAATGTCAGCTACCGTTCCGTCCTCGAACGTGATGTGGATCTGCCCGTAGTCTTCAATGTCGTCATACCCGGTGCGAATAATCCCGGCATCCCGAAAGGTCTTCAAGCGAGTAATTTCATGTGTGCGGGCGGAAACGGTTGCCGGGCGAATGGGTTTGCCGTCCCGGGTGTTTCCTTCCACGGCTTTCAGATAGAGCGCAGTGGATAGCGGATGGCAGGCTTTGCCCACGATCGAGCCTCCCCCCGAGAATTTCCAGATGCCGTAATAAGGCGAATGCGAACCGCTGTGTGACTCGTCGCCAATCATCCGCAGGATCTGGCCGCCGCTCTTTTCCAGGATCTCGCGCTCTTTCTGGACGGAAGGTGCATAAACCCAGTCTTCAGCGTAACCAATCATCCTGCCGCTCTTGCTGGCGGCGTCAAGAATTCGGCGGCAGCTTGCCATGGCTTCACGAAGCATGATTTCTTTGGAAAATGTATTGCCACGAAACTCGGCGCCGTCCTCCGTGGCCGGGCCGTAATAACCCGTGAAGGGCTTTTCAATGATGACGTGCTTGCCGCGCTTCAGGGCCTCAACGGCAACAGTTTCATGGCTTGAACCGGGTGTGCAAACGTCTACGACGTCGGAGGCGTCGCAAAGTTCTTCGAGAGAGTCGAAGGCCTGGACGCCAAACTCCTGCGCGAACTTCCTGCGCGATGCCGGCGTGTTAGAGGTTACCCCTGTAACAGTTAAGGGCACTCCGTAGACTCTTTGAATGCCCCTAATGTGAAATCGGGCGGCGAAACCCGCTCCGGCAATACCGATTCGAATAGGATCTGTCATGTTTTAGCTCCGCTGAATTCTTGATTTTTGTGCCGCCACGCTGCAACATAGCCGGCCGCAGACGGATAGCGAAGTGCATTTTATCATCCACGGAGAAGGAGGGGAGAGCAATTTGGGTGACGAAGTAGCTCTGGAGGCACGGTGCGCCCCTTCAGTGCGATTGAGGCGGGAGCATGTTGTTTCTGTGGCGTGTTTGTTGACATTCGAAATATAATTGCAGGGAACCGGGCGAATCAGGTAGCCATTCCGCCGGCCGGCATAAGCGTGCTGGCAATTCTTGTTACGGTGTTTGCCGAGATTGCGGGTACGTGTGCCGGTGCGAGTCGTTCAGAGGAATTGATTTCCAGTACGGTGCATTTCTGCACGATGGGCGGCTTTCTGCGGCGCCACGAATGGCTTGGATGGGTTTCTTAGCAACGTCTCGGGGCATATTGAGGGAGCGAAAGGGAACCACGATGAGCATTCTTAATTTCTTCAAGAAGATTGACAGGGACCTCTGGTTTGTTTGCCATAATTGCCTGATGCACACTAATCATGATGCTTTGAATTCGATCTTTTACTCCGATAGGCCAAAGGTAAATGTGGTGGGGCGGCCCACGATGATTTGCCCCCGGTGCAACGACGCCAACACCCGTTCCTTCCGGGAACTTAAAGACGAGGGCTCTGAGTCCACACTCTGGGGGCTTGAACGGCTCGTCAGGAAATACCCCCGCAGGCAATTCGTAGTGAAACCGGCCGGCCAGGGAACAACCGTGAATTAGAGGGCGCTTACACCTGAGGAGACAACATGCACAAGTTGCGGGAGCCGCCGTGGCCGAAGTGAACGTTGTGCCACGTGCCCGGCGGAGACGATGATCATCCGAAGTTTTGAGGCACGAGTCCCCTCTTAGACCTGTTGTGGCGTCGCCGCCAGCGCGGTGATTCGGTTCTTGAGGTCGAGGAAAATCATGTGGCTGATGATGACGTGGGCGTCTTCAACCTGTTGCATGCTATTAGAGGGCACGATAACCGCGCAGTCCAGCATGTCCTTCATTTTACCGCCGCCGATCCCACCGAGCCCGATTGTGGTTGCATTTGCGCGCCGGGCGAAATCAAGCGCCTTCAGTACGTTGGGGGAATTCCCGCTTCCACTGATGGCTACAGCCACGTCGCCGGGCTGAAGGAAGTTTTCAATCTGCCGCATGAAAACATCTTCGTATTGGGTGTCATTGGCCCAGGCGGTCACCATCGGCATGTTGTCGGTGACTGCCATCGCTTTCATGCGCCTGACAGAAGCCAGTTCTTTGGGGCCGGGGAAATGAGTGCCTTTGCCAAGGTCAGTGACCAAGTGAGAGGCTAATGCTCCGCTTCCGCCGTTGCCAAACACGAAAACCGTATGGTTCGTCTGGTAGCAGGCGAACAGAATGTCTGTCGCTTTGGCGATTGCGTCGAGCGGAAGCTTGTCAAGGACGGTCTTGAGTTCTGCAAGATAGCCTGAAAGGCTATTTCCTAGGTTTGCCAAAGTGCATTACCTCCTATGGGCGCTTTGAGAGAGGGGCAATCGGAAACAGGTTTTTTCGGGAGAAAGTCAAACAGGGACTCCCTCCAACCCTTGGTTAGTGCCCTTCCTTCAGTCGGCTGCCCTTTCTATTTTAGTACATCGGCGCTTTGCGGTTCCTGCTTGCCGGTTTTTAGGCAAACTGGTTGAGGTTAATCTCGTCGTCCCAGTGTTCGCCGGAGGTTGCCATGGCTTCATAGCTGACCTCGTGGCCCGTATAAGCTGAATGGCGCGCCATCATGCAACTCAAGGCCGATTCCACGCCTTGGGCCGCCTGGTTATGATACTGGTTGTTGAGGATGCTGTTCACAAAAGACATCTTTTTATCCGGGTCAGCCTGCGCAAGGTTGTCATGGAAGACACCGGCCGTTGAAAATCCCTGGGCCCCGCCTTTCGCGGCAGGCTGCTCACCGCCCCATTTCCAGGGATTCTCTCCATAGATGGCCACCGGCCCAGAATAGTGTGTTTCTGACGAGCCCTTGGTGCCGAAAAACTGCCAGCCGACCTCCCACGGATTGTTGCCGAACTGCGTAGAGGCAAACGTCATGCTAACGCCGTTGGGATATTTGAAGACCACGCTGTAGTGTCCGTAAACCTCGCCCTTTTCGGGACGGCCCTTATGTGACCCTGACGCCGAGGCCACAACGGGGTGCGCTTGCAGGATCCAGTTGCAGATGTCAATCACATGAATGTTCTGCTCGACAATGATGTCACCAGAAAGGATCCTGGAGTAATACCAGTTGCGAATGAGCCGTTCGTCGGGGGAGGCATTTGGCCAGGCGGGCCGCTGTGGCCATGTAGCGTAGTAGTGGCCTTCACCGGAAACAATTGTTCCCAGCGCTCCGGCATGAATCCGTTTCACCTGCTCGACATAAGGCGGAGCGTTGCGAAGCTGAAAGCCAATCTCGAGGCTCAGGCTGGCCTCGGCCCTGCGCGCTGAATCCAGCACTGAAACGCAACCTTGCGGGTCCACCGCTACCGGCTTCTCACAATAAACGTGCTTGCCTGCCGTTACAACCTCCGCAAGGTGCTGAGGGTGGAAGTACGCCGGCGTGGTAATCACGATGATGTCGACGTCCTTTGAGTGTGCGATTTCCTGGTAAGCCTTCGGACCGCGGAACATCAGTTTCCGTTCAATCGGAGCAATACCTCTCCCCTTCTGGAAATTGTCAAAGTGCGCCTTTGCCTCGTCCAGCTTGTCCTGGAACAGGTCACCCAGCGCCACCAGCCGCGCCTTGCCGGTTTCGATCAGGTAAGTTGTGTCCGCTTTTCCGCGGTCTCCGCAGCCCAGCAGACCAACCCGTAGCGCGGAATTCGCCGCCGTCCCCCGCACCAGTTGCGGCGCAATGATCATAAAGCCCGCCGCGGCCGCCGTCCCCATGAATTCTCTTCGCCCCACCTTCTTGCCGGAATCTTTGTTCAATGTTGTTCCCTCCTTTGACGGATCCATTGTGCAACCACGGCGCTCATTATGCCTTCGGCTGTTTGAAGATCACACCTTAAATTCGTTTTCGCGCCGGACTTGCCAAGCTATCACAACCGCGACTGGTTGTGGAAGGAATTGGCGAACATCCGTCATGCGGGCTCAATTCCTTGCAATACGGGCACACGGTTCTTTCGGCGGGTGGCATAACTCTTGACCGTATCTGCAGCCGGGTTATAATTGGCAATCACCCTCAGTCGGTCGGCCGTTACATTCATGTGGCGTGCGAAAGATCAGGTTTGATCATTTTGCACCAGCTTTTTAGCGGAGCAGGTGCCAGGGGGTAACCTCGCCGCAAATCGCAGGAGGAGCGGGAAATCTGAAATGAGACATTTGCTTTACGTAGTGACCTTTATTTCTGCCTTTGGGCTGTGTGCAGGGCGGGGCATTTCGCAGACGACGCCGCTACCAGCAGTTGCCGCGCAGACTGTCAGCTCGACGCAGACGGCGGCGACAGCGTTGTCGCAGAAGCTTGAGACTGAGATTGGGACCGCCCAAAGCTCCGGTGACAACGCCTGGATGCTGGTCTGCGCCGCACTGGTTCTGATGATGACAGGACCAGGGCTGGCACTTTTCTACGGCG
>JAJYJL010000690.1 GCA_021789565.1 Acidobacteriota bacterium | reverse complement strand
GCGGGCGAAATCCTGCTGCGCTATGCGGAGCAGCTGCTGGCCTTGCAGAAAGAAGCGCTTCAGGCAATTGCTGAACTCAATCAGACCCCACGCGGCAAGCTTTACATCGGCGCCAATGAGGCTACCTGCCTTTATGTTTTGCCGCAAACCTTCGCGCATTTTCGCCAGCTTTATCCGCTGGTGCAGATCAGCATCTATCGCAACTTCAGCCACAAGATTTTGCAGAAGGTACAGGAAGGCGCCGTGGATCTCGGCATCGTGACTCTGCCGCAGAACGCGAACAACATTGAAGTGATTCCAGTTTTCCGCGATGAGGTCCAGGTGGTGGTCCCGAAAGACCATCCGCTTGCCAAGAACAAGAGCGTAACCGTTGAAGAAGTGGCCCAGCATCCCTTGATCCTGCCCAAGACCGGCCACACGCGCGTGGTGATTGACCGCCTGCTGCGCGACTTTCGCGACCACATTCAGGTTTCGATGGAGCTTGCAAGCGTTGAGACACAGAAGAAGTTTGTGGGCGCGGGCCTGGGCATCTCGTTGATCAACCGGGCCTATGCGGAGCCGGAAGTGGCCGCCGGCGTGCTGAAGCTGATTCCGCTGGAAGGCGAAAAAATCTATCGCGAGCTGGGTCTGATTTATCGCCGTGACCGGTATCTGTCATTGCCCGCCAAGGTGTTTCTGCAGGCCGTGCAGGACGCAGCCAAAGCCACGCAACCCAAAGCTACGAGTACGACGAAAACGAAGACTCGCTAAACGGCGGAGGCTCGTAAGGCTCTGCTCGAACGGCTGAGCGTGCCTTTGTTTGTTCGCAGGTGGAGAGATGGTGAAAGTAAAAGAAGGTTCAGGCAAGACCAAAAACCCCCTGATCGTGATGAAGTTTGGCGGCACGTCCGTTGGCAGCCCCGAACGGATGCAGGGCGTGGCGGATATTCTGGCAGAACATTCCCGACACGCTGATGTTGTGGCTGTGGTCTCCGCGATGGGCGGCGCCACCAACATGCTGATTCGCGCCGCCACCCAGGCCAGCGAAGGACAGGAAGGGCCTTGGAAAGGTTCACGGGCGGAGCTTGCGCGGCGACATCGCGAGGTGGCAGATCAGTGTCTTTCCGCCGCCGAGCAGGCCACCGTGCTGCCTCGCCTGGCCGAGCAGGTGAAGCATTTTGAGGACCTGTGCTCCGGCTTCACATTGCTTCGCGAAATCACCCCGCGTGGTATGGACACGCTGTCGAGTCTGGGCGAGGTGCTCTCGGCCACACTGGAGGCGGGCATTCTGCGCTCGCGCGGATTGAAAGCGGAGGCTGTGGACGCCATCGAGTGCATTGTGACCGATGACAATTTCGGCAACGCCAGCCCTCTGTTCGAGCAGACTCGTGACAAGACGCATGAGCGGCTGGTTCCTTTGCTGAAGGACGGCGTCATTCCTGTGGTGACGGGTTTTCGAGGCGCTACCCGGGAAGGTGTCTGCACCACACTCGGCCGCGGCGGGTCGGATTTCAGCGCCACGATTCTGGGCGCGGCGCTCGATGCGGATGAAGTCTGGATCTGGACAGACGTGGATGGCGTGCTCACGGCCGATCCTCGACTGGTTCCCGAAGCGCGCATTCTTCCGGAGGTTTCTTACCGCGAAGCCATTGAACTTTCGTATTTCGGCGCCAAAGTGCTCCATCCCAAAACGATCTTGCCTGTAATGGAAAAGAAGATTCCGGTGTGGATCAAGAACAGCTTTAACCCCTCCTGCCCGGGGACAAGGATTGTGAGCGCGGCCGGGAACGGCCACGGCGGCATCAAGGCGATTACCTCAGTAAAGGAAGCGGTGCTGATCACTCTAAGCGGCCGGAACACGGTTTCGTTTCCACAGCTTGCCGCGCGCGTGTTCAACAGCCTTTACATTGAGAATGTTTCCACGCTGATGGTCACGCAGTCCTCCGCAGACAACGTGCTGTGCTTTGCGATCCACCAGGCCGACCTGGCGCGAGTGAAAGCGCAGTTGGAAAAGGCGTTCGAACTCGAAATGCTGCACGACTACGTTGGCGTGCTGGAAGTGATGCCCAAGGTTGCCATCGTGGTGACGGTGGGCGAGAACATGAAGGGCACTCCCGGCATCACCGGGCGGGCATTTGGAGCCTTGGGCCGCAAAGGGATCAACATCATCGCGATTGCGCAAGGCTCCTCGGAACTGAGCATTTCGTTTGCAATCAAGTCTTCGGACATGAAGGAAGCCGTCAAGGCCATCCACGAGGAATTTCAACTTTAAGGGGCCGCGCAGCCACGGTTGAATTGCAACCTGATTGGGGCGCGCGCTTATCTTGATACTCGAATGGCATTCACGTTTCTACAGTGCATTGAAGAGGCCTGCGGGCGCAGGCAGGACCCTAAAAGGGAATCGCACCAGTGCGCCTGGTGCGGCGGCCTGCTTGACGTCAAGTACGAATTTGATATCACGGATCCGGAGACCCTTCGGTCCGCATGGCATCAGCGGCGCCTGAGCGGTGAACCCATTGACCGCAGCGGCGTCTGGCGCTTCCGCGAACTGCTGCCTTTCATTGGCGTGCACGACCGCGTCATTTCACTTTCTGAAGGTTCGACTCCGCTGGTAGGGACCCGGCGCGCGGGCTGGTGGGCCGGGCCGGTGCACCTCACCATCAAGCACCAGGGCATCAACCCGACCGGCTCCTTCAAGGACCTGGGCATGACCGCCTGCATGACGCGGGCCGCCTCGCTTGGCGTGCGCATGGTCGCGTGCGCTTCCACGGGAAACACTTCTTCGTCAATGGCGGCCTACGCGGGCCGCGCGGGAATGAAGGCCATTCTTTTTGTTCCTTACCGGCAGATTTCCGCTGCCAAGCTGGCCCAGGCGCTGGACTTTGGGGCGTTGGTTGTTGAGATCGGCGACAGTTTTGATGAGGCCTTCAGCCTGCTGCGGCAGGTGGCCACGGAGATGGGCTTCTATCTTGTAAATTCCATCAACCCGTTCCGCATTGAAGGGCAGAAGACCATTGTGGCTGAGATGATGGAACAGCGTGCCTGGCGTCCGCCCGATTACATTGTGGTGCCGGGCGGCAACCTGGGCAACGCTTCCGCCATCGGCAAGGGTTTGCGAGAACTGAAGGAGATGGGCTTTATCGAAAAGGTGCCGAAAGTGGTCGTGATCCAGGCCGCCGGGGCCAATCCGTTTTATCGCACGCTCCAGGCCGGCTCGGAGGAACTGATACCGGTAGAGAAACCAGACACCGAAGCAACGGCTATTCGCATCGGCCACCCCGCCAACTGGAAAAAAGCACGCCGCGTACTCGAGTGGACAGGAGGCTTTTGCGAGTCGGTGACGGACGAAGAAATTTTTGAAGGCAAGGCGGCTTTGGCCGAAGACGGCGTGGGCTGCGAACCGGCCTCTGCCGCAACAGTTGCCGGGATCCGCAAGCTGGTACGCGCGGGCAAGATCGAGCGGCACGCCGACATCATCGCCATTTTGACGGGCCACCAGTTGAAAGACACGGATTACGTGATCCGCCATCGCTCGGCTGCGGAGGAATCACGGCAGCGAATTCGAGTGGACGCCAACCTGGATGCCTTGCGAAAGGCCTTGGAGGGCGTGCTGGCAGGTCGCGCGTAATTTCACCTGGCCGCCCGGAATGTGACAAACGATTATGGATGAAATGCTTCGCCGGGAAGTTCGGTTGCTTACCACGCGCCTGGGAGCGGTGATCCAGGAGCAGAGCGGCCGCAAGACGTTTGATGCCATTGAAACCCTTCGGCGGCTTTCCAAACAACTCCGCCAGACTTCCGATCCTGACCTGCTGGCCGCGGGCGACCGCGAGGTGCGCAGTCTTTCTCTGGATCGAGCTGCGGACGTAGCCCATGCATTCAGCCTGTTTTTCCACCTGGTGAACCTCTGCGAAGAGCGGCAACGAGTGCGCCGGCTGCGCCAATACGAATCAGAAGAAAACGCTGCGCCGATGTCGCTTCGGCGGACTTTCAGCCGGATGGCAAAGCAGAACGTCCCGGTTGCCGAACTCGCCCGGCTGTTGCGCACTATGCAGATTGAGCCGGTGCTGACGGCACATCCCACGGAAGCCAAGCGCCGCAGCGTTTTTAACCATCTGCTGCGCATTGGCCGCTCGCTCGACGCGTTGGGCGCGTCACCGGAGCACACGGTAGAAAAGTCCGTGGACCCATGGATTGAAGCATTGTGGCTCACTGAAGAGACTCGCGAACGCGCTGTGACCCCTGAACTGGAAGTGGAGAACTCGCTGGTCTTTCTGGAGCGGACCATCTACGACCTGGCGGGAATTTTCTGGGAGCGTTTTGAGCAGGAGATGGCCCGCCTGTCGCCGCAACTGAAGGAACTGCGCCCGTGCATCCGGTTTGGCTCCTGGGTTGGGACCGACCGTGACGGCAATCCCAACGTGACGGCCGAAACCAGCCTCAACGCCGCCGAGCGCCTTCGCCGCAGCATTCTCGACTTTTACATCCGTCGGCTGGAC
The DNA here is from genome assembly GCA_021789565.1 of Acidobacteriota bacterium. The sequence goes on along the minus strand of JAJYJL010000690.1, from coordinate 936 downwards.
GAATTTCTCAGCGTGGTCTCATTCCCCTGTTCGCGTCCGGCGTTGGAGCGAAAGGTCAACGTTGAAATCCAGCGCGACATGCAGCGCTTCCCCGCCACGCGCATATTTGAAAGTGTTGACCAGCAGAACGAAGTTTACCGTCGCAAGATTCGCATCATGCGCTGGCGGCTTGAGCGTACGCTGGAGAGGACAGGTGGCGAATACGCCGATGCGCAGGAATTCGAGCGTGACGTGGAATCGCTTGAACGACTGCTGATGGAACATCCCAGCCCGCGTGTGGCGCGTCTGGAGCCCGGCCGGTTGCTGACGGCTGTGCGCGTTTTTTGTTTCCACTCCGTCAGCCTGGATTTCCGCCAACACTCTTCCCATGTGCGCGCCGCGGCAGATGAAATTTTGAAAGAATCAGGTTTGGCGCACACAACCGACGAAGAGCGCATCAGTTCCATCCGGACTTTGCTGGGCAGGCGGCCGCACCGCATCAAGATGTCGGAAGCCGGCCAGCGCACGCTGAGCGAGTTTGAGACGCTCGGGCAGATCCAGGCGCGCAACGGGGCGCGCGCTACGCACCGTTACATCCTCAGCATGACCAGCAGCGCCGCCAACATCTGGGACGTGGTGCTGCTGGGTTGGCAGGCCGGTCTAGTCACTACAGGCGCCGGCGGAGAATTGCAGTCCACATTTGACGCCATTCCGCTTTTTGAAACTGTTGATGACCTGGAAGCCGGCCCCGGCATTCTGGAGCAACTGCTGAAGGACCGGCTCTACCGCCGGCTTCTTCGCTCGCGCGGCAACTTTCAGGAAGTCATGCTGGGCTATTCCGATTCCGTCAAAGACGGTGGATATTTTGCCGCCAACTGGGCCCTGTTCCGTGCCCAGAAGCGCCTGTGGGAAGTTGCTGAGAGGCACAAGGTCCGCCTCGGACTTTTCCACGGCAAG
>JAJYJL010000689.1 GCA_021789565.1 Acidobacteriota bacterium | reverse complement strand
GAGAAAACCAGTAAGAAATACCGGGATGCCTACCGGCTACTGACCGGAAAGGCTCTGGATTCCTGATTCTGAACGGCCCGAGAGCAACATGGCAAACTGGAACTGGCTTGACTGGGTTCTGGTCATCATCATTGTTTTATCGGCCTTGACGGCCATACGGAAAGGCTTTGTCGCAGAACTGATTTCCCTGGCGTCGGCGATCGCGGCGCTGATTATCGCTGCACTGAACTACGAGCGTCTGGCTCCTCTGCTGGCGGGTTTCACGCGAAGCCGCGGAGTGGCACTTGGGGTCAGTTTTATCCTGATCTTCTTCGCCGTCATGGTGACCGGGGCACTGATAGCGGTTATTGCAGGAAAATTGATCAGGAAAGTGCAATTGCAATGGTTCGACCGTTTTCTGGGAGGAATCTTTGGCCTTGCTCGCGGATTGCTGGTTGACTGTGTTCTGCTGCTGGTAATGATGACGTTTGCCATCCAGCAGGCGGCAATGGAAAAGTCCGTTCTGGCGCCCTATTTCGTCACAGGCTCCAGAGTGATCGCCCTGGCAATGCCCAGAAACATGAGAAACGGCTTCCTGACCGGGTTTGACGCATTTAAGAAGGTGTTGGGCGAAGCCGACAGGAAAGCCATGCAGGCCCGCTCAGCAGGTGAAGCGAAACATTGAATATCGGAGTGGCTCGGTGAAAGACCAGCTTGACGCTCTCGTCGATCAAATGATCGAACACGGCATCCTTTATGAGGACGCTGTTTCCGAGTTTGAAAAGAGATTTATCAGGAAAATCCTGGAAAAGAATAACGGAAACTTGTGCAAGGCAGCCAGGGACTTGCACATTCACCGCAACACTCTGACCCGCAAGATCGTTGTATTAGACCTTGACCACAAACCAAAACGCCGAAGAAGATTGCGCCAATAAAAAAGCCCGGGCGTTGCGAGCGGTCTGCCAAATGGCAGCCACCTGAACACCCGGGCTTCCCGTTGTCTTCCCGCCTGAGTTCAAAGCTAAACCATCTACCCTGAATCTCCAGTCGCGTATCCAGAAGGCGAACGAACCATTCACTTCCGCGGTCTATGAGCTTCCTTTGCCTTCTGAGCTGCTGCTGCTGCCTTTTCCTGGGCGGCCTTCAAAACGCTATCATCAATTTTTGCACCGCTAAGCGTCAGGATAAAGTTCGGCGTAGTTACGTAGGAGTCAAGCGTCCCCTGGAAACGGAGCGGGTCGCCGGGCTGCAGGTACTTGGTGTTCGGCTGGGAGTCCAGCAGAACGATGTCGTAGGTGCCTTGTGCGCTTTGTGACTGGGGAGTGATGTCAACACGCACCTGATAAGTGTTTGCGTCAGTCCCGGGTTCCACGCTCTCAACATGGCCCACGAGCCCCAGCGGCTGACCTTTCAACTGCGACCAGTTTTGCTGTGCCGTGTCGCCGCCCACCACTAGGGCGTCCTCGATCTTGTAAAACGCGTCAAGGTTAGGATTGCCGGTGGCAGCATGCTGCGGCGGAGGAGCAACGGCAAAGTCCGCCGGCATGGTTGAGGAAGCCTTGGCTTGCGCAAGGACCTTGTCCTCATCGGCGTTGGAGCCGTGCTGGGCCTCGTATACGGAGCTATAAAGTTTTTTTAGCTCAGCCGCGTTCGGGCTGTTGCTGGCCTCCGCCAGTGCCGTGGCGCGCGCAAAGTTCCAGATGGCCTTGTTGACGTCGCGCGGAGTCTCATTGTAATAAGACTGCCCAAGAAACGAATAAATCAGGAAATTGTTGGGATCATCCTGTCCGGCAGCCTCTAAAGACTTGATCGCCTGGTTATAGTTCTTTTGTTGCATGGCGACAAAGCCGGCGGCGGTATTGAAAACAGCCCGCTTGGTCTTGGGTTTCACGTACTCTTCAAACTGTTCTTCAGTCACACCAGCAGGTTTCTGCAGGTTCTGAAGGGCCTCCAACCCGTGCTGGGCATATTCAGCAGTCTGCGTCAATTCCGCTGCGGCGTTCGAATCTGAAGGCTTGAATGTGTACGGAAAAACGAGGCAGAGATAGGACAGCGCATCCAGATTGTTAGGGTCGATGCCGACCGCTTTCTTTGCCGATGCGATCGCTTCGCTGGTCTGGCTAAGTTGGACGTACGTCTGCATTTCAGCCACATACGCATTTGCGAGAAAGTCGGACTGCGGGTACTTCTGAATAAACGCCTGAATCAGAGGAATTCTCTTCTTCGCATCGGTTTCCTTGACAAAGGCCTGAAAGGCGTCATATTCGGCTCGGCTCTTCCATTGAGGGGTCTTCGCCTGGGGCGCGGCTGGCATTGGCGCCGGTGACGCCGCAGCAGAGGACATCGCCGCTCCCTGTGATCTGACAGCTGCTTGCGATGAGCTTGGCAGGCTGACGAAACCAGCTAGCATGATCATGCTGAAAAGCACAGTCGTTTTCTTCATTGTAAAGCTACCTCTTGTTCGTGGGTTTTGAATACCGGGCCCAAAAGGCGTCTTCGGCACCAGGTCCGAGTACGCCGCGGAAAACTCGCAGTGTCCCGCCCAGTCACTTGGCCGGCCGGACCCCTTCCGTCTGGAGCATATCTCCAAATACCAAGTCTTGCTGAACATTGCAAGAAAAAACTTATGACTCCCTTTCTAGCCACCACCTTGCGAAGTACAAGCCCCTTTGTCACTTAGATGCAAAAACAGGACCATAAGTACCTGCTGATAGCTTACCATTTATCGGTACCCTGCACATTATTACCCGGAGGTTCCCATCGTTGCGAAATTCTTTTCCAACCCCCGTTAAGACGGTTATTATGAATCTTCAGGAAGTGAACGGGCTCTCCATCCCATTCCCGGATCGCCGAAAGGGATTGCAATTTTCGCACGTTTAGAACAAGATGGCAACTTTCCTTTTATGATTTTCACGATTTAACTGAAAGGACTGCAAATTGGCTAAGAAAACTATTCAAATTACCAAGCCCGAAGGAAAACTGGGCGTGATGACCTGCGGGATGGGGGCGGTAGCCACCACCTTTATCGCCGGAGTTGAGGCGATTCGCCGAAACATGGCCAGCCCTATCGGCTCGCTCACACAGATGGGGACCATCCGGCTGGGAAAACGCACGGAAAAACGAACTCCGCTGATCAAGGACTTTGTTCCCCTTGCGGGACTCGAAGACATGGTCTTTTCCGGCTGGGACATCTTCCCGGACAACTGCTATCAGGCAGCGATGAAGGCCGGCGTCCTGGAACCTGCCCATCTCGACGCGGTGAAGGACTTCCTTGAGGAGATCCGACCTCTTCCGGCCGTGTTCAACCGCAAGTATGTAAAAAGACTGAACGGGTCCAACGTCAAGCGCGGCAAAACGAAGATGGACCTCGCCAAACAGCTCATGGAGGACATGCAGGCCTTCCGCGAGAAAAGCGGCGCAAGCCGGATGGTGATCATCTGGTGCGGGTCAACGGAAATCTTCATGAAGCCTGGTCCGGTGCATCAATCCATTGCCTCATTCGAAAAAGGTCTGCGCGCCTCGGATCCCGGCATCGCTCCCAGCATGATTTACGCCTATGCGGCGCTGAAACTGGGCATTCCCTTCGCCAACGGCGCTCCCAATCTCACCGCTGACATACCCGCACTGCATCAATTGTCCATTGAGAACAACGCACCCATCTGCGGAAAGGACTTCAAGACCGGCCAGACGCTGATGAAAACCATCATTGCTCCCGGCCTCAAGGCACGCCTGATCGGAGTGAATGGCTGGTTTTCAACCAACATCCTGGGCAACCGCGATGGAGAGGTGCTCGACGATCCGGAATCGTTCCGCACCAAGGAAGAAAGCAAGTTGTCGGTGCTGGAATACATTCTGCAGCCCGACATTTATCCCGAACTCTACAAGGATTTCTACCACAAGGTGCGCATCAACTACTATCCGCCGCGCGGCGACAACAAGGAAGGCTGGGACAACATCGATATCTTCGGCTGGCTCGGCTATCCCATGCAGGTCAAGATCGACTTCCTTTGCCGCGACTCCATCCTTGCCGCGCCGATCGTCCTGGACCTTGTGCTCTTTATGGACCTGGCCAAGCGTTGCCCTGAAATGGCGCGCAAGGGAATCCAGGAGTGGCTCTCCTTCTATTTCAAGAGTCCGATGTGCGCACCCAACCTCTATCCCGAGCACGATCTTTTCATCCAGCTCATCAAACTCAAAAACACTTTGCGCTATCTGCGAGGAGAGGAACTGATTACTCACCTCGGTCTCGAGTACTACGACTGATAACCGACAAAAGAGAAGATGTCCGCGGGGCTTGCCCGGCGAGAAATCGCCTTTGACAAAGCCTTGCGGACACCCGGATAATTGATATTTCAAAATAGCGAGCAAGCTTAGTTGGCGAGGCGTCTGGCTACAGGACTTTTCCCTGCCAGAATGCAGGCTCTCGCTGAATTCAGCCCTACGGAGACCGATACCCATGACAAAACGTACTCTGACCCTGATCGCGTTGGCTATTGTGGTGGTGGTGATCGGAGTGATTCTCTATCAGCGTTCCAGGCAAGCCCCCAAGCCCGTTGAAGCGCCGCCGGAAGCCGCGAAGATGGCGCCTGCGGGTTCGCCCTCGCTCCTGCAGCCCACCTCGCTCACAGAAAAAGCTCCGGATGTCTACTGGGCAAAGTTTGATACAACAAAGGGCTCGTTTGTCATTAAAGTCACGCGGGACTGGGCGCCTCTTGGAGCTGACCGCTTCTACAACCTGGTCAAAAACGGCTTCTTCAACAACGCGAGCTTTTTCCGCGTGATCCCCGGCTTCATCGTCCAGTTCGGCATCAGCGCGGACCCGAAAGTTTCTGCAGTGTGGCACGATGCCGACATCCAGGACGATCCCGTAAAACAGGGCAACACGGCGGGCACCGTCACTTTCGCCACGGCCGGGCCGGGTACACGCACGACGCAGGTCTTCATCAACCTGGCAGACAACAGGAGCCTCGACGCACAGGGCTTTTCGCCCTTTGGCGCCGTCACCCAGGGAATGAACGTCGCCCAAAGCTTCTATAGCGGGTACGGCGAAGGCGCTCCGATGGGAAACGGCCCCGACCAGCAACTGATTCAGAACCAGGGCGAAACGTACCTCGCCGCGAACTTCCCCAAACTCGATCACATCAAGTCGGCGACGGTTTCGGAATCGGCACCTTAATCCCGTTGTACCCCGTCCCGCGGCGCAGCGGGCCAGAGCGCCTCTGCGGATGCCAATATCCGAAAACATATCTCAGCAATGAGAACAGGAGAACCAATGGAAAAACTTGAACCCGGGCTTCATGCCATTATCGAAACCTCTGCCGGAACCATGACGTGCCGGCTCTATCCGGAACATGCGCCGAAAACTGTCGAAAACTTTGTGGGCCTGGCCCAGGGAACACGGGAGTTCAGGGACCCGAAAACCGGCGAACAGGTCA
>JAJYJL010000688.1 GCA_021789565.1 Acidobacteriota bacterium | reverse complement strand
AGCTGGCTCTGATCTCGCTTGCCCTGGTGCCCCTTGTGGTGTACCCGTCCGCCAATATCGGGAGGCTGGTTCGCCGTTCAAGCCGCTCCAGCCAGGACAGAATGGCCGACATCAACAATCTTGTTCAGGAGACTTTCACCGGCATCGGTATCGTGAAAGCCTTTGTGATGGAGCACTTCGAAGTGGCGCGGTTCAAGGCCGCCACGCATAAACTGCTGCACACAAACATGCGCTGGATCAAGGCCCAGGCCGCAACCCCTCCGCTGATGGACCTGCTGACCATGATCACCGTTTCCGGGCTCCTACTCTACGAGCGGAATGCCATCCTGCACCAAACGCAAACACTGGGCGACTTTCTCGGTTTTGTCTACGCATTGTTCAAGATGGGTGAACCCATCAAACGGCTGACGGGCGTAAACAACGCCGTCCAACAGGCAGTGGGCGCTTCGGAGCAGGTGTTCCAGTTTCTACAGGTAACTCCGGAAATGCAGGAGAAACCCGATGCCATAGCGCTGCCTCCGTTCGAGCATGATATTGTTTTTGACGACGTGGACTTTGAGTATGAGCCGGGCGTTCCCCTGCTTCAGAACGTGAATCTGCGAATCGAGAAGGGCGAAGTGATGGCGCTGGTCGGATCAAGCGGCGCAGGGAAAACCACCCTGGCCAGCCTGCTTCCGCGATTTTACGATGTGACGCACGGCCGGCTGCTGGTTGACGGCCACGACCTTCGCGACATTAAAATTGCTTCTCTGCGTTCGCAGATCGGGATGGTAACCCAGGGAACCATCCTTTTTAACGACACCATTTTCAATAATATTTGTTATGGTAACGGGTCTCGGAGTCAGGCCGAGGTGGAGGCGGCAGCGCGCGCTGCGCTTGCGCACGAATTCATCCTAGAGCGGCCCGGCGGGTATCAGGGGATGATCGGCGAGCGCGGCCAGCGCCTTTCCGGCGGCCAGCGGCAGCGGCTGGCGATTGCCCGGGCGCTGCTGAAGAACTCCCCAATCCTGATTCTGGACGAAGCGACCTCGGAACTCGATACGGAATCCGAATCGTTGGTGCAAAAGGCTCTGGGAAACCTGATGGCGGGCCGGACGGTCCTGGTGATCGCTCACCGGCTCAGCACGGTCCGGCGCGCGGACCGCATTGTAGTGCTGGACCGAGGGACCATTTCCGAGGTGGGCACGCACGAGGATCTGGTGACTCGCGGCGGAATTTACCAGCGATTGCATGAACTCCAGTTTGTGGATGCCGAAGCGTAAATTCGCAGCACAAACCCGGCCTGCAGGCAAGGCAGGGACGTGCCGGCGGGAATGGTGGCAGAAGCCAAAATGGTTCGCAGCATGACAGGCTACAGCAAGGCGCGGCGGGAAGAGGGCGGTTTTGCTCTCAACATCGCCGTGAAATCGGTCAACCACCGGTTTCTGGATTTGCAGTTCCGATTGCCGTCGGAACTCGTTCCGCTGGAGCCAGCGTTGCGCCGGATCGTAAAACAGCACGTCGTTCGCGGCCATGTGGAAGTCGCCGTCAATCTGGAACGGACCGGCACGCAGGGCTTCAAAGTGAACCGTGACCTGCTGAAGTCCTATGTCGCGGCGTGCCGGGAGGTGCGAGATGAACTGGGCTTCGCCGGCGAGATGGACGTTGTACAGCTCTTGAAAATTCAGGGGGTGCTTTCGAACGAAAGTGAGCTTTCAGAGAAGGAGCTGGCCGGGATTCGAAAGATACTGGAGCCGGCAATGGAGGGCGTGCTTGAAACGCTAAACACCATGCGCGACCGTGAAGGCGCGGCCCTGGAGAAAGACATCCTTGAACGACTGGACAATCTGGAGGCACTGCGCAAGGGAATCGCCAAACAGGCCCGCCACATCCCAGAGTATGCGCAGCAGCGGCTGGAAAACCGATTGCACGAACTGTTGGGAGCGGTCCATGTGGATGCCGCGCGACTTGCCCAGGAAGTCGCCTACCAGGCCTCGCGGTCAGACATTACAGAGGAATTAACGCGGTTTCAGAGCCACCTGGTCCAGGCGCGTCAGCTTCTTGCCGAAAGTCAGGAAGTGGGCAAAAAACTCGATTTCCTGCTTCAGGAACTGAATCGGGAAGCCAATACGCTGCTGTCAAAAACCTCGGACGTCCCCCAGATCGGCGTCGAGGTCGGCCGCCAGGCGATTGAAATGAAGTCTGAGATCGAAAAACTACGCGAGCAGGTGCAAAACATCGAGTGAGCGCACCGGGACCCAACGAGTTGCCGAACAGGCTGGGCACCATCTTCGTGATTTCCGCTCCTTCCGGAGCGGGCAAGACCACGCTGATTCAGAAACTGCGGGCTTCTGTGCGCGGGCTGGCTTTTTCGGTTTCTTACACTACGCGGCCGCCGCGCGAGGGCGAGAAGAACGGCCGCGAATACTTTTTTGTATCGGCGGAGGAATTCAAACGGCGCAAGGCCCAAGGGGAGTTTGCAGAGTGGGCGCGCGTACACAACCACTATTACGGTACGTCATGGCGGAAGCTTCGCGAAGCCCAGGAAATCGGGCAGGATATTCTGCTCGACATCGACGTTCAGGGACACAGAAAGTTACGGCGGCGGATTCCGGAGACGGTAAGCATTTTTGTGCTGCCGCCCTCCTTTGCTGTCCTTAAGCGGCGGCTTCGGCACCGGCATGAAGATGCTCCCGAGGTTATCGCCGAACGGCTTGCAATGTCGCGTGAGGAAGTGGCACATTGGAAGGAGTATGATTACCTGATTGTGAATGACCGCCTTTTAGTCGCAGCCGAGGCTCTCCGCAACATTGTGCTTGCATCACGCATGCGCCGCCAGTGCCAGGAACGGCGCATCGAAGAAATTATAGGAACCTTTATTGGAGGATAGATGGAGTTACCCAACAACATTGACAGCAAATTTCGCTACATTCTGATTTCGGCCAAGCGGGCGCGCCAGCTTCAATCGGGCGTCAGGCCGCTGGTCCAGACGCAAACCAAAAAGGCCACCAAGGTTGCTCAGCAGGAGGTCTCGTCCGGCCTGGTCCCTTTTGAGGTCATTGAGGTCAAAGCCGAAGGCGAGCACGAATAGAGCTTTTCGACTGAGGCAGCAAGTGTGCACCGTCCGTAAGAACGGGATTTCCCTGTGAGGGGATCTATTCCGATGAAATCCAGCTATCAATACGATGCAAGGCGAGATGGATCGTACTCCAACTCCCGGACGAGGATGGCGTGATGCGCGTTGCGCTGGGGGTTACGGGAGGTATTGCCGCTTACAAGGCTGCGGAATTGCTTCGCACCCTTCAGGACCGCGGACTCGATATTCAGGTGGTGATGACCGCCGGCGCGCGCAACTTTGTGACGCCCCTTACCTTTGCGGCCCTATCAGGTCATAAGGTCATCACGGGAATGTTCGGCGAAGGTGGCGAAGAGCCGAACGTCGAAAGCGCCATTGAACACATTGCCGTGGCACAGTCAATCGACGCCCTCGTTATCGCGCCGGCCACCGCAAACGTCATCGCCAAAATGGCCAACGGTATTGCCGATGATTTCCTCACCACACTCTGCCTGGCGACGAAAGCGCCGATCGTCGTCGCTCCCACAATGAACGTCAACATGTGGGATAACGCGGCTACGCAGCAGAACCTGGCAACGTTGCGCGCACGCGGCATTCGCGTTCTCGACCCGGATGAAGGTTATCTGGCTTGCGGCATGACCGGTTCGGGACGCCTGGCCTCGGTTGAGTCAATTGCCCAGGCCGTCTTTGAAACCCTGAACTTACGGGACGATTTGAGGAACGAAACGATCCTGGTGAGCGCGGGGCCTACCGAAGAGCCGCTCGACCCTGTTCGATACATTACCAACCGTTCCTCCGGCAAGATGGGCTACGCGCTGGCGGAGGCAGCTCAGCGGCGCGGCGCAACGGTCACTCTTGTGAGCGGACCCACGCGGTTGGCAGCGCCTGCCGGTGTCATAGTGGAAAACGTGCGGACCACAGCGGAGATGCGCGAAGCCATGCTCCGTGGCCTCGAATTGGCCACGATGGTCCTGATGGCTGCAGCTGTTGTGGATTTTGCCCCTGCCAGGGTGGAAGCGGAGAAGATCAAAAAGGGCGACAGCGGACTCCGTTTGGAGCTTCAGTCCACGCCGGATATCCTGGCGGAGATTTCGCGTCGCCGGAGACCGCAACACCTCATTGTGGGCTTTGCAGCGGAAACGAGCCGCCTGCTGGAGAACGCGGCGGCGAAGGCGCGCGCGAAGGGCCTGGACATGATTGTGGCCAACGATGTCACGCAGGAGGGTGCCGGATTTGATTCTGACACCAACATTGTCACGCTCGTTTTTCCCGACGGGCAGGTGAAACCGCTCGAAAAAATGAGCAAGCTGGACGTGGCAAACGCGGTTCTGAATGAAGCGCTCGCGCTGCGATCAAGGCGGGTGGCGGCAGGCAGCAGGTAGAGCAGTTTGCAACCGGGTTTGGGGCAATGGACGAAAAACAACGCAGAAAAGTGGCTGATATACTCGAGTTCTACCAGGACCTGGGCATTGATGAGTTTTACGTCCGCCGCTCTGAAGCAGCCAGGGTTGCGGCGGCTCCCGTGCAGCCCGTAACCGCAATTCCAGCTCCGAATCGGATTTCTGAGCCAAAAGAAACTGCGCCAGCACCTGGCCAGCCATCGGTTGCATTTGGTAAACGCCCCCTTCCACAGTACAGGCCTGCCGCAGAGCCTCAAGCGGTTGCCTCAGCGGGCCCCACAGTTCAATCCATGAGTTTGTTTGAGCCTCCATCGGGGACAACCGTGCGGCAAAATGAAACCCTGGAGCAGATCCGCGAAGATCTGGGCGATTGCCATCGCTGCAGGCTGGCTGCGGGCCGCCACACTATCGTCTTTGGCCAGGGCAATCCGCACGCGGAGCTGGTTTTTGTTGGCGAGGGGCCGGGCGCCGACGAAGACGAGCAAGGACTTCCTTTTGTGGGCCGCGCGGGCCGGCTGCTGAACCGAATGATCGAGCTGGCCGGAATGAAGCGCGAAGACGTCTACATCTGCAACGTGGTGAAGTGCCGCCCGCCAAACAACCGAACGCCGTTGCCGGACGAGATCGAGATGTGTTCGCCGTTTCTGCTGCGGCAGATTCGCACCATCAAGCCCCGGCTGGTGTGCTGCCTGGGGGCACCTGCAGTGAAGACTCTCCTCGGAGTGAAGGAGGGCATCACCAAGATTCGCGGGCAGCTTTATGATTTCCAGGGCACCAAAGCCCTACCCACATTCCACCCGGCCTACGTTCTTCGTAGTCCGCGGGAAGAAAAGATCCTTCGGGAAGATTTTCAAACCATCGTCGAATTCCTGAAGTCGCCTCGCTAAATCTCCGGCTGGCTCCCCGGCCGCCGTTGCGCCCGGCCCGGCGCAGAGAATGCTATGATGTTTCTATCGCGTTG